>JAKOZM010000272.1 GCA_029779995.1 Actinomycetes bacterium | reverse complement strand
CGCCGATGTGCCCGGACTGATCCCTGGTGCCAGCCAGGGTAAGGGGCTGGGTCACGAGTTCCTGCGCCACGTTCAGCGCTGCAGCGCGCTGGTCCATGTTGTGGACTGTGCGACGTTCGAGACCGACCGCGATCCGGTCCGTGACCTGCAGGTGATCGAGGACGAGTTGATCGCGTTCGACCCGGAGTTGGCACAGCGTCCGCGGCTCGTGGCGCTGAACAAGATCGACGTGCCCGACGGCCGGGAGATGGCCGATCTGGTCACGGGACAACTCATCGCTGCCGGTTTCGTCGTCTATCCCATTTCGGCGGCGACCCACGAGGGGCTCAAGGACCTGACCTACGCCATGCTGCGTCTGGTTCAGGCCGACCGGGCCCAGCGCCCGGTGCCGGAGGCCCGTGTGGTGATCCGCCCCCAGCCGGTCGCCGACGACGCCTTCGAGGTGCGCAAGACCGGTGACGGCTTCCGGGTCCGCGGCCGCCGTCCCGAACGCTGGGTGCGGCAGACGGACTTCGGCAACGAGGAGGCGGTGCGTTACCTCGCCGACCGCCTGCGCAAGCTTGGGGTAGAGGATAGGTTGGCCGAACTCGGTGCGGTCGAGGGGTCCACGGTCATCATCGGCCCTGAGGATAGTGCCGTGGTCTTCGACTGGATGCCGTCGGTCGAGGAGGATGTCGAGATCGAGGCCGCAGAGGAGTAGGTGATGGACGCCCGCAAGCAGATCGCCGCTGCCTCCCGCCTGGTGGTGAAGATCGGCTCATCGTCATTGACCGATAGCGACGGCGGCCTGCATGAGCAGCACCTCGACGCTTTGGTCGCCGCACTCGTGCGCAACGTCCGGGCCGGAGTGCAGTTGGTCTTGGTGTCCTCGGGTTCCATCGCGGCTGGGACGCCGGCGTTGGGCCTGCGCAAACCTCCCCGCGATCTGGCGACCCAGCAGGCGGCAGCCAGTGTCGGGCAAGGAATCTTGCTGGCGCACTACTCAGCGCAGTTTGCACGCCATGACCTGCGGGTCGGACAGGTGTTGCTCACCGCGGAGGACCTCATCCGTCGGACCCATTACCGAAATGCGCAGCGGACCCTGGGGCGGCTGCTGGAGCTCGGGGTATTGCCCATCGTGAACGAGAACGACACAGTGGCCACCGATGAGATCCGGTTCGGCGATAACGATCGGTTGGCCGCGCTGGTGGCGCACGTGGTTCAGGCCGACGGGTTGGTGTTGCTCAGCGACGTCGACGGACTGTATGACCGGCCCCCTGGTGACGCCACAGCCGCCCGTGTCGAGCAGGTCACGTCGGCCGCCGATCTGGGCCACGTCGAACTCGGCGGCCGCGGCAGCCGGGTCGGCCGTGGGGGTATGCAGACAAAGGTGCAGGCCGCGCTCATGGCCAGCGAGGCCGGCATCCCTGTAGTACTGACCAGCGCGGACATGGTGAGTCAGGCGCTGCTGGGGGAGCCGACCGGCACCGTTTTCGAACCGTCTGGTCGGCGCCGCTCACCGCGACAGATGTGGCTCGCGCACGCCACCGAGGCCCGGGGCTCCGTGCAGATCGACGACGGTGCGGTGCGGGCCCTGCTGCACCGCCAGGCTTCCCTGCTGGCCGCCGGCGTGATGTCGGTCTCGGGTCGCTTCGTCGCCGGTGAACCGGTCGACATCGTGGACCCGCGCGGGACGGCCGTGGCCCGCGGACTGGTCGGTTACGACGCGGCCGAGTTCGGCCGGCTCATCGGTCGCACCACGGCCGAACTCATCGAGGAGTTCGGCCCGGACTACGAGCGGGAGATCGTCCACCGGGACGACTTGGTCCTGCTGTGAGGCAGGGCGCCGCGGGAGCGACCGCGTAGCCTTACATCATGGAGCATGCCACCGTCGAGGACGTCCGATCCGTCGCCACCCGCGCTCGCAGCGCCGCCGCCACGCTGCGCACCCTGACCCGGGCGCAGAAGGATGACGCGCTCAATGTCATCGCAGACGCCTTGGTGGCCGGAGCCGACCGGATCGTCGCGGAGAACGCGATCGATGTCGCTAATGCCAGAGATGCCGGCACCGATCCGGCCATCATCGACCGGCTCACGCTCCCCAGGGAGCGCCTGGAGGATATCGCCCATGCCGTTCGCGCGGTCGCCGCTCTGCCCGACCCGGTGGGGGACGTGCTGCGCGGTTACACGCTGCCCAACGGCTTAAAGGTCCGGCAGGTACGGGTGCCGCTCGGTGTCGTGGGCATGATCTACGAGGCTCGCCCCAATGTCACCGTCGACGCTGCGGTGCTCTGCCTCAAGAGTGGCAATGCGAGCCTGCTGCGTGGATCGGCCAGCGCCGCTCACAGCAACCGCATTCTGATCGACACGATGCGCACCGCACTGTTCTCCACCGATGTGCCCACCGACGCGATCTGCCAGGTCCCCGGCTTGACCCATGACAGTGTGCAGCACCTGATGCGCGCCCGCGGCCTCGTGGACGTACTGATTCCCCGGGGTGGTGCGGCGCTCATCCGCAGTGTCGTGGAGAACAGTCAGGTCCCGGTCATCGAGACCGGGGTGGGCAACGTGCATGTCTATCTGCATTCCGATGCCCCGGTGGAGCGGGCGGTGGATCTCGTTGTGAACTCGAAGACGCAGCGCGTGAGTGTGTGCAACGCCGCCGAGACCCTGCTGGTGAACAAGGAGGCGGCGGACCGGTTGCTGCCGCCGGTGCTCGCAGCGCTCAACGCGCAGGGTGTGACGATCCATGGCGATCCCACAGTCGAGCGTTATGCGGCGAAGGCGGGGATCCCCTTCCGGGCGGTCAGCGACCACGATTGGGCCGAGGAGTACTACAGCCTGGACCTCGCGGTAGGGGTGGTTGCGGATCTGCAGGCCGCCATCGATCACATCGGTCGCTGGAGCAGTGGCCACACCGAGGCCATCGTCACCGATTCGGTGGCCGCCGCCGAGCGCTTCACCGACGCGGTGGATTCGGCAGCAGTCATGGTCAATGCGAGCACGCGCTTCACCGACGGTGAGCAGTTGGGCTTCGGGGCGGAGATCGGCATTTCGACGCAGAAACTCCACGCGCGCGGGCCCATGGCCTTGGCGGAACTCACCTCCACCAAATTTGTGATCGTCGGTAACGGACACGTGCGCACGTGACGGCCCCGGGCATCGGTAGAGTGCTTGCATGGTGAACGCCGTTGTTGTACTGAGTGCCCTTGCGTCGGAGGCCGCGGAAGGCGTCGAGGAGTCGCATCCGTCGCCGTACCTCTACGGCGGCGTGGCGCTCGGGGTGCTGCTGTTGCTGCTGTTCCTCGTGACCCGGCTGAACATCGACCGTTGACATGACGTCGCGCCGGATCGGCGTGATGGGCGGCACCTTTGACCCGATCCACTTCGGGCATCTTGTGGCCGCCAACGAGGTGCTGCACAGGCTGGATCTGGACGAGGTGCTGCTCGTACCGACGGGTCAGCCGTGGCAGAAGTCGGATCGCGCCGTGAGTCCGCCCGAGCATCGATTCCGGATGACCCTGCTGGCCACCGACAGATCCCCGTTTCGGGTGAGCCGCGTGGACCTCGACCGTCCCGGCGCAACATACACGGTGGACACTCTGCGGGACCTGCACGCACAGCTCGACCCCGTCGACCTGTACTTCATCACCGGCGCCGATGCGCTCGCCGGGCTGTCGACGTGGCGGGAGGCGGAAGCCCTGGCCGACCTTGCACATATGGTGGGAGTGACCCGCCCCGGCCATCAGATGGGAGACACAGTGCCCCTCACATCGGTCACCGTTCTGGACATCCCCAGCCTGGACATCTCCTCCACCATGTGCCGGCAGCGCGTCGCTGAGGGTCTGCCCATCGACTACCTCGTCCCAGCCGCGGTCGCCGAGTACATTCACAAGCACTCGCTCTACCGCTGATGCACAAACGCGCCACCGCCGCTGTCGCACTTCTGGGCCTGGTCATCTTGGCCACGGTGGCGATTCTCGTCTCCCAGCAGCGCACCCCGACGCCCACCCCGACGACGAGTCCCACGTCGGCGCCGCTGCCGCAGACCCTGCTGGTGCAGGTGCGGGACTCGTCTCTGCTCGCGCTTGGTTCTGTTCTCATGGGCATTAACGGGGAGCAGACCGCGCTGAACCAGCTGTGGTGGAGGGCCGACTGGTGGGTGGACCAGGTGGGGGCGCAGGAGGTCAGCGCCGCTGATCTGGGCCGCAAGAAGGTGCCCTTCGTGATGACCGCGATCCAGAATCAGAGTCAGGTGCCAGTCAACGATGCCTGGGTGATGGACAGGCTGGCCTTCGCCGGACTCGTGGATGCGGTCGGAGGGGTGGAACTGGACCTGCCCGGGCGCACCGCCTACCTCAACGATCAAGGCCTGCCGGAGTTCCTTGAGGCGGGTCGGCAGAGCTTGGCCGGGGCCGCTGCCGCCGACTACGTCCTCGACCCCGCGCTGCGCGACGAGGCGGTACGCATGGCGCGGTTCCAGAGCGTCTGGGACCAGATCCTGCGCCGCTTCCCGACCGATCAGGAGAAGGCCCGCACGCTGGTCGTATCTCTGGGCGCACTGTCCAAACCGACGACCAACACCGATGCGGTCGCCGACTACTTGGCCCTCGCCAAAGAACTGCGGGTGGCAGGGGAGTATGACGACGCCACCGTTCCGATGGCCGCCGATAACTTCGTGCGGGTGGTCCCACCGCAGGGGGTGCGGGCCGCCTACGCCATGGACACCGAGCGGATGAGCCGGCGGATGGGCACGCTGTTCGAGGGCTACCCGCCTTTGGATGAACCGGTGGCGCGGGTCTATGCGGCGGCCATCCGCAGCGAGGATTTGGAGACGATGCGCGAGCAGATGGTGGTACGGGGCTGGCAAGCGGCATGGGGTGGCAGGGCCACTCAGATGACTTCGACGACGATCGTGACGGACGAGGTGACCCAGGCCCAAGTTCTGCGGCTCGAACAGGCGGTGGGAATGATCCCGGCCGCCGGGGAGTTGGCTTGGGGGGCGGCTCGTGTGGATGTGGCGCGCACAACAGGGCCTTGACATGGAGGTAATGGGGTTGGATCCGGATACGCAGGAGCGGGTGTGGGTCGCGGCGCAGGCCGCGCTCGACAAGTTGGCGCAGGACGTCGTAGCGCTCGACGTCAGCGAGCATTTGGCGCTCACCGATGCTTTCCTCATCTGCAGCGGTACGAACGAGCGGCAGGTGGACGCGATCGTCGATGCCATCGAGGACGCGACGACGGGCCGGCCCATCCGGCGCGAGGGCAAGGGCCGAGGCCGGTGGGTGTTGCTGGACTTCGGCGACTTCGTGGCGCACGTGCAGCATCTGGAGGAGCGCGCGTTCTACGACTTGGAGCGGTTGTGGAAGGACTGCCCCCGGATCGAGGTGCCCCATGAGTGAGCGGCGGTTGGTGCTCTGGCGGCATGGGCAGACCGAGTGGAACCTGGAACACCGGTTCCAGGGCCAGACCGACGTGCCCCTCGACGAGCTCGGGGTCCGGCAGGCAGCCGGGGCGGCGCGGCTGTTGGCCGATCTGTCACCGCAGGTGATTGTCAGCAGCGATCTCTCGCGTGCTTACGACACCGCATCCGCGCTGGCCGCCCGGTGTGGGCTGGAGGTCGCTACCGATCCTCGTCTGCGCGAGACCGACGGCGGCGCCTGGGAGGGGATGCGGCGAGTTGATTTGCTGCAAACCGACCCCGACTCATACCGCGCCTGGCTGCAGGGGGAATTCATCCGACCGGGTGGGACCGGCGAGGACCGGCATGTCGTCGGTGAGCGGATCATGGCAGCGATCGCTGACGTTCTGGCCAAGACCGACCCCGGCCGCACCGCTGTCGTCGTCAGTCACGGTGGTGCCTGCCGGGCGGTGATGGCTCCGCTGCTCAACCGGCCCTTTGAGCAGGTGCGGTTCCTCAGCGTGATGCGCAATGCCGCCTGGAGCGTGTTCCTGGAGACCGGCGCGTCCGACACGCCATGGACTGTCCTGGAGTACAACGCCCGGTCATTACCGGAACCGCCCGAGAGCGACGACTGAGGTCCGCCTCAGGAACTGATGTAGGCCTGCAGCGCGTCGCGCTCGGTCTCCAACTCGGCCAGCCTGGCCTTCACGACGTCTCCGATGCTGACGATCCCCACCATCTCGTCATCCTCGATGACGGGGATGTGCCGGACCCGACGCTCGGTCATGAGGCTCATCAGTTCTTCGGTACTGGCACCTGGTGCGCAGGTGACCACTAGTTCAGTCATGATCGCGCTGACCGGCTGCTCGAGTGCTCCCGCGCCGTGGGTGTGCGCCGCCCGGGCCACGTCGCGCTCCGACACGATGCCCCCGACGGACCCGTCGGCGTCGGCCACCACCACGGCACCGATCTTGTGCTCCGCGAGCAGCGCTAGCAGTTGCGAGACGCTGGCATCTGGGGAGACGGTCGCGACGAAACTGCCTTTGTTACTCAAGATGCTCGAGATCTTCATGGCCCTCCTAGATCGGTGTTCTCATCGTGCCGTGAAAGGGTCCCGCTGTCACCACCGTGTGACGACGGATTTCCCGTCAGGTACAGTTATCGGTGTCTTGGGGCTATAGCTCAGCTGGTAGAGCACTTGCCTGGCAGGCAAGGGGTCTGGGGTTCGAGTCCCCATAGCTCCACCAAGGCGAAACCCCTGATCAGAGGCACTTCTGAGCGGGGGTTTTCGCGCAGAGTACCACGATGCGGCATCGTGTTGCTCCCTGCCCATGATCCTCTTCGACGTTGGGCTCTGCCGCGCGATGGTTAGTCGACGGTGGCGCTGTCCCGGGATGTTCCCGGGGCACGTTCGGTCAGGGGTCTTCGAGGGTGCTGAGGTAGACCCGTCCGGTGGGGCTGGTCCATTCCAGGATGTTTCCGGGGAGTCTGCGCACGGTCCATGCGGTGTGAGTTTTGATCCGGTGATGGTGCCGGCACAGACACGCGAGGTTGGCCTCGTCGGTGGGCCCGGCCGGCCAGGGAACGAGGTGGTCGAGGTCGCATGCTCGGGCGGGGCGCTGGCAGCCGGGGAACCGGCAGTGCCGATCCCGAACCTGCACATAGCGCCGCATGGCAAGGCTCGGTGCATAGCGGATGCCCATGGGTGGGCGGGTCAGGACGGTCACCGAGGGTGTGTGCAGCCGGTCCAGCAGATCGGCGGCGTGACCGTCGCTGATCGGGCCGTACCCTTCGATCTCGGCACCCTGATCGGTCATGATCACGGTCACCGGGACCTGCTGGGCCGGGCTGATCCCCGTCAACAACTCCACGAACGTGTCGGCCTGATTG
>JAKOZM010000232.1 GCA_029779995.1 Actinomycetes bacterium | reverse complement strand
ATGACTTACCCTGGAAGGGACGGTCTGCCCGCTCGCGAAAGGGGTTCGTCGTGCATAGACGTCTCCTCGCGATCGGCATCGCTGCCGTGATCGCCGGTGTCGTGGCGCCTGCCTCGGCCCAGGCCCAGTCGGGCGCCGAGACCATCGACCGCGCGCAGAGCTGGACCGAGGCTGGCGTCGGCTACAGCGGCGGCAACTACTTCACCAACGAGTACGGCACCTACCGCACCGACTGTTCGGGCTACGTGTCGATGGCGTGGGGGCTGGCATCGTCGTACACCACCGTGACGCTGCCCAGCGTCTCCTTCCCCATCGCCAAGGATGGCCTGGAGGCCGGAGACATCCTGCTGAACCCAGAACCAGGCACGAGCGGGCACGTCGTGCTGTTCGCAGGCTGGACCGACGACAGCCGCACCAGTTATTTCGCCTACGAGGAAAGCCCATCCGGCGGCGCACATTTCACGGAACTGCCATACCCGTACTGGCCTGGCTACGGAACCTTCAGCCCTCGCCGGTACATCGCGACCACCTCGAAGACCGCCCCTGCGATCACCGTCCCCGCGCCCGTCTCGCGCAAGCCAGCGGGCCCGGCACCACTGCGGGACGGCGATTTCGTCCGGCACGCCGGACAGGTGTATGTCATCGCTGGCGGCGCACCGGTCGCCGTGACCTCGTGGCAGAACGTGGGTGGTCGTCAGCCGTCGCGCGCTCTGGACGAGTCGGAATTCGCCGAACTGGCCCTCACCCCTGCCGATGGGACGTTCCTGCGGACCCCGACCTCGGCCCCGGGTCCCGTGGAGACCTACGTGGTGGCAGGTGGCGCGCCGGTGATTATCCCTCGCCAGAGCCTGAAGTCGCCCGATGCCGTGACCGTCGACCCAGCCGCCCTCGACGAGGCCGGCGGCGATGGACCGCTGGCTCACCTCTTGCGGCAACCCGCCGACGGCACGGTCGTCAGGACACCGCCTAGCCCGCTGGGTCGCGCGCAGCGGTACGTCTTCGCCGGCGGTGCACCCATCCACATGTCGGACAGCTGGTGGCAGACGATGCGGCCCAAGCCGACAGTCACCACCGTGGCCCAGGAGGCGCTGGACCAGGCCGGCGGGCTGCGCGCCTGGTCGCACGTGCGTAACGTTCCCGCCGACGACACCCTGCTCAAGGTCGGCGCCGACGTCTACCGCGTAGTGGGTGGCGTGCCGGTGCCTCACTACGGAGTGCGCGGCGTGCCGGTCGACCCGGCGGCGCTGGCCAACGCAGGTGATTCTGGGCCGTGGTCGCACCTCGTGGCGCCCGCGGAGCAAACGGCTTAGCGTCGGTCACGTCCATACCTGGTTGATCATGGTCGGCGCCAACCAGAGTGGACGTCGGCCGGGAAAGGGCCGCCGCCGGTCCACCAAAACCGCCCAAGCGGCACACCTCTCAGATAGATTCCGATTCTGTTCTCACCATCGGAGGCCCTGTGAACGTTCGTGCGCTTCTTGTCAGTCTGGCTGCCGTGTCCCTGTTGGGCGCCTCGGTGGCGGCATCGCCCGTCTCCGCGGTGGCACCCTCAGCACCCATGGCCACGCAGGATACGGGCCCTGATCTGATCAGCGAACCCGTGCGCCCGGCACTGAGCCCGGCGCTGCGGGACCTCCCTGCCAGCACGCCGCCGACCAGACTCCGCGAAGTCCCCGAGGGTGGCATCGTCAGCCCCGTCACACCGCCCGATTCGGAGCTCCCGGAGGGTCCCAACGCAGCTGGCCCTGCCCAGCGCGAGGTCCCAGGGCGACTGCCCGCGGACTTGGTGCCAGTCAACTCGTTCGTTGGCGGCACCACTGACAGTTACGCCGGACAGTCCACACCGAACTTGTCCCCGCCTGACACGGTGGGCGACGTCGGCCCCAATCACTACGTGCAGATGGTCAACTCCCAGTACCAGATCTGGAACAAGCAGGGTACGTCCTTGGCCGGCCCGACGAACATCAATGCCCTGTGGTCTGGCCTACCCGTCGGAACCCCTTGCAGAGTCACCAACAACGGCGACCCGATCGTCCTTTACGACCAAGCAGCCGATCGCTGGATGCTCGCACAGTTCTCAATCAGTAGCAGCCCCTATCAGATGTGCATCGCCTACTCGACAACTCCCGACCCGACCGGCACCTACAACGCCTACGCCTTCGACATGCCAGAGTTCCCCGACTACGAGAAGTTCGGCATCTGGCCCGATGGCTTGTACATGTCCACCTACGAGGGCGTCGAGCTGGGCGCATATGTGTTCGACCGGACGGCCATGCTCGCGGGGTCAGCTGCCACCTTCCAACGGTTCGGGATCCCCGCCGGTGGTGGACCTCGCGTGCAGCGAATCCTGCCCGCTGACTGGGATGGCGCCCTTGCCCCTCCGCTAGGCGCACCGAACCCCTTCCTGATGTCGGTGGATGCGCAGGTGCAGGGCGGCCTTGTCGACCGGCTGGAGCTGTACAACTTCCACGTGGACTGGAGCACCCCGGCGAACTCGACCTTCACCTTGGACCAGACGCTGCCCACCGACCCG
>JAKOZM010000159.1 GCA_029779995.1 Actinomycetes bacterium | reverse complement strand
CGGGTCTGGTCGTCGATCTCATCGGTGATGGGCCGTGGCCGGCGGCGGCGGACATCGCGGCGCGGGCCGGTGATGATGACCCGGCGAGGCCGGGGGGTGTTCACCGTTCCAACTTCCGCCCGGCCACCAGCGCCTCCTTGACCACCGGAGTGTGGCGGCGACTGACGGGCACCGACTGTTCGTGCCCGAGGTCGACAGTGGTCCGCCCTCCGACCGAGCGCAGGCCGACCACGTACGCCGCGTTCACCAGATACCGTCGGTGCACGCGCAGGAAGCCCGCCGCCTCCCACTTCTCCTCCAGGGCGGCCAGCGGGATGCGGACCAGGTGCGAGGCCTCCCGGGTGTACAGACGCACATAGTCGCGCTGTGCCTCCACGAACACGATGTCCGAGCGCTTCACGTAGCGGGTCATGCCACCCAGTTCGACGGCGATGGTCTCGTCGGTGGCCGCCGGGGGCGGACCGCTGGGTTCCACTTCCGCGTCCAGTTGCCGCTGGACGCGGCCGACGGCTTGGGCCAGGCGCTCGGCCCGGATCGGTTTGAGCAGGTAATCCACGGCGGCGATGTCGAATGCGTCCACAGCGTGGGAGTCGTAGGCGGTCACGAACACCACCGGCGGGGGTGCGGCGAAGCGGGCGATGATCCGCGCCAAGGCGAGGCCGTCCATGCCAGGCATCCGGATGTCGAGGAACACCGCGTCCACGTCGTCGGCCTGCAGCAGCTCGAGGGCGTCAGTGGCGGTGCCTGCGGTGCGGACCTGCGCGATGCCGTTCGTGTTGCTCAGCAGGTAGGCCAGCTCGGCCAGCGCCGGAGCTTCGTCATCCACCGCCACCACGGTCAGACCGTCGTCACTCATCGACCACTCCCTCGGCGTACTTGGGAACGCGCATGGTGACCTTGGTCCCGGCCATCGGGGCGGTCTCCACGACCAGCCCGTGATCGTCGCCGAAGGCCCGGCGCAGGCGCTCGTCCACGTTGGCCATACCGACGTGGTCGCCGGGTTCCCCGGACAGGCTGCGCCGGATCACGTCAGGGTCGTTACCCACCCCGTCGTCCTCCACACTGATCCAGCAGTCGCCGCCGCGCTCAACAGCGGTGATGCTCACCGTGCCCGGCGAGTCGCGGTCCTCAAGGCCGTGGCGCACTGCGTTCTCCACCAACGGCTGGATGCACAGGAACGGGATCCGCACGCTGAGCACCTCCGGATCGACCCTCAGTTTCACCTGCAGGCGGTCGCCGAAGCGGGCCTGCTCGAGCAGCAGGTACTGCTCGACGCTGCGCAACTCCTCAGCAAGAGCGGTGTACCGGCCGTGGGAGCGGAAGGAGTACCGCGTGAAGTCGGCGAAGTCCAGCAGCAGTTCCCGGGCCCGATCCGGGTCGGTACGCACGAACGAGGCGATCGCGGTCAAGGAGTTGAAGATGAAGTGCGGCGAGATCTGCGCCCGCAGGACCTTGACCTCTGCCTCAGCCGATCGCGCGCGGGTACGGTCAAGTTCGGCGAGGTCGAGTTGGCCGGAGACAAAGCCCGCGACCTCTTCCACGGCGCGCATCATCGCCGGACCTGCCGGGGCGCTGGTGTAGGCCACCAATGCTCCGATCACCACCTCGTCACTGGTCAGCGGAGCGGCGACGCCGGACCGGAACATTGCCGACACCTCGCGCGCGTGCGTCTCACTGATGACAGTCGCCACACCGGTGTCCAGGGCGGCCTGGGCATGGGCGACCACGCGTTCACGGTGCTTGTCCCCGATGCCGTCGAGGGCGAGTGTCTCCACCCGGTCGGTGATCCCCACAGCGGGCACACCGAGCAGGTTGTGCAGGTGTTTGAGGCTGCGCTGGGCGCCGGCCTGGGTCAGGCCCGCGCGCAGCGACGGCGCCGCCTGGCTCGCGATGTGAAGAGTGCGATAGGTCGCCATCTGCGCCTCGGTGCCCATCCGGCCTGGTCCGCGCACCCAACGCGCCACCGCCATCCCGAGCACGATGGCCCCGGCGATGGCCACCAGCGCCAGCACCCAGGCATCCATGAGGTGAAACTAGCGTGCAGGAGGTGCGCTGCGGGTGCTCTTGGCCAGCCCGTATACACCAGCGACGAGATTCGCCCTACACATCTGGGTGAGCCGCCCCGGCTCTGAACCAAATATGTAGATGCCACGCGGTGCAAAACGGTCAAAAAGGACATCAGAAACGTGTCGCTGGTTAGAAATGACGCTTTGGGCGCGGGGTCACACCAGATGTGTAGAGGTCGGTGCCTTGGACAGCCGCGAGCGGGTGATCGCTCTCAAGACAGCCGCGGATGACAGCCGAATGAGGCTGCGTGGCCCGTCGATGCTGCCCGGATTGCAGCCCATACTGCCAGGACACCTCCTTGGTGCTGGGGCAGGTGCGCGGCACCGGTGACGACTGGTGGGGGGAGCCGTTCGACGATGGGTTCAACTCCCAGGCGGCCACCTTCTTCGGCGATGGCTGCTGCCCGGACTGCGCAGTCTGCCCGATCTGCCAGGGGCGCGGTTACTGACAGAATCGGGATGTGTCTGCGATGAGGTCGAGTCCCTTCTTGGAGATACCTGCCGATCAGTGGGTCGGTGCCAATGACTCGGCATTCGCGATCAGGGACGGGTACCCCGTGTCGCCCGGCCACACCCTGGTCGTGCCACGGCGGTTGCTCCCGGACTGGGACGCAGCGACGCCCGACGAGCAGGCGGCGATCCTCGAGTTGGTCGGACAGGTCAAGCGGTCGCTGCGACTGTCGCATGCCCCGGACGGCTTCAACCTCGGCATCAATGAGGGCGCGGCCGCCGGACAGACCGTCTTCCATCTGCATGTCCATGTGATCCCGCGGTACGCCGGCGATGTGCCTGACCCCCGGGGCGGGATCCGGCACGCGGTGATGGGCAAGGGCAACTGGCAGTCATGAGCGTGTCTGCGGCCGAGTACCAGCTGGAGTTCCTCGAAAGGTTCCAACACCTGCTGGAATCCGGGCTCTTTGTCGGCGCACTTGGCTGGTTGCGGGGCCGCGAAATGATCGCGCTGGACGACTGGACGCGGACTCTCTCGGCCTGACCGCGAGACTGCGCGCCAAAGCCGTCACTGACTGTCGCGTTTGGCGCGAGGTCTCAAGGGCCGGACTGGGAACCGCCCGAATTGCCGCCAGTATCGACACGCCCCCCGCGAAGTCCCGGGCCAAACGCGTCACTCACCGACGCGTTTGGCCCGCAACCTCAGCCACCGGATTGCAGACCGCCCTGAATCAGGTTCATGATCGTGGGATCCGCCAGCGTCGTGACGTCACCAAGGGACCGGTTCTCGGCCACATCGCGCAGCAGGCGCCGCATGATCTTGCCGGACCGCGTCTTGGGCAGTTCTGGCACGATCATGATCTGGCGAGGCTTGGCGATCGGGCCGATCTCGTGCCCGACGTGCTTGCGCAGCTCCCCTACTAACTCCGGGCCATCGACGGCGTCGCCGGTCAGGATCACGAAGGCGACGATTCCCTGCCCGGTGGTCTCATCGGTGGCACCCACCACAGCGGCCTCCGCCACAGCGGGGTGTGACACCAGCGCCGACTCCACCTCGGTGGTCGAGATCCGGTGGCCCGACACGTTCATCACATCGTCGACGCGTCCCAGCAGCCACACCGCACCGTCGTCGTCGTACTTCGCGCCGTCGCCGGCGAAGTAGTACTGCGGCCATCGGCTCCAGTACGTGTCGACGTAGCGCTGGTTGTCCCCCCAGATGCCCCGCAGCATCGACGGCCACGGCTCACTGAGTACGAGGTATCCCCCGCCGCCATTGCCGACCGGCTCACCCATGTCATCGACGACCACCGCGCTGATCCCGGGCAGCGGTCCCATGGCCGACCCAGGCTTGCACTCCGTCACACCCGGCAGCGGGCTGATCATCATGGCGCCGGTCTCGGTCTGCCACCAGGTGTCGACGATCGGGCAGCGCCCGCCACCGATCACATCGCGGTACCACATCCACGCCTCTGGGTTGATCGGCTCACCGACCGATCCCAGCAGCCGCAGCGACGACAGGTCGTACCCGTCGGGAATTTCCCGGCCCCACTTCATGAAGGTCCGGATCGCGGTCGGCGCGGTGTAAAGCAACGTCACGCCGTGCTTCTGGATGATCTCCCACCAGCGGCCCTTGTGGGGGGTGTCCGGCGTGCCCTCGTAGATCACCTGCGTCGCGCCGTTGGCCAGCGGGCCGTAGACGATGTAGGAGTGACCGGTGACCCAGCCGATGTCGGCGGTGCACCAGTAGACGTCCCGCTCCGGCTTGAGGTCGAACACGTTGTAGTGGGTGTAGGCGGCCTGCGTGAGGTACCCGCCGGAGGTGTGCAGGATGCCTTTGGGCTTACCTGTGGTTCCCGAGGTGTAGAGGATGAACAGCGGATGTTCGGCGTCAAACGCCTGCGGCTCGTGCACGTCAGAGGCGGTCGCGACCACGTCGTGCCACCAGACGTCGCGCTGGTCGTTCCAGGCCACCTCTTCACCCGTGCGCTTGACGACCAGCACCTTCTCGACACTGGGGCAGTGCTCCACGGCCTCGTCCACGGCCGGCTTCAACGGCATCGAGCCACCCCGGCGGAACTGCCCGTCGGTGGTGATGACCACCTTCGCCTCGGCATCGTCGATCCGGCTGCGCAGCGCCTCAGCGCTGAAGCCGCCGAAGACCACAGAGTGGGGGGCGCCGATGCGGGCGCACGCGAGCATCGCCACCACTGCCTGTGGGATCATCGGCATGTAGATCGCCACGCGGTCACCGGCCGCTACACCCAGGTCGGTAAGCGCGTTGGCGGCCTGACTGACCTGCTTGTGCAACTGCGCGTACGTCATGGTTGACGACTCGCCGCTCTCGGGCTCGAAGATGATGGCGGCGCGATCCCCGAGGCCGTTGGCGACATGGCGATCCACACAGTTGTAGGCGACGTTGAGCTTGGCATCGACGAACCACTTGGCGAACGGGGCCTGCGACCAGTCGAGGACCTCGGTCCAGGGCTCGGCCCAGTCGAGGCGGGCGGCCTGCTTGGCCCAGAATCCCAGCCGGTCCGCGGCCGCCTGCGCGTAGGTGTCTGCGGTGGCGTTCGCCTGGGCGGCGAACTCCGGGCTGGGGCCGAAGTGGCGGGTTTCGGTGGCGAGGTTTTCGAGGGTCATTGGGTGAGCTCCTGGGCGTCGGTTGAAGAGGAAGAGATTGGTGACCGGCCGGGTGGCGGGGCCAACTCGCACCACCCGGCCGGTGTCTGCAGGGTTAGTGCGAGACGGTTGCCTTCTCGGCGCCGGCGCCGGTCAGCGACCGGACCTCCATCTCGGCGTACTTCGTCAAGTCGGACTTCGTCGGGTCGGTGACGCTGCCCAGCCAGCCCAGGAAGAAGGCCAGCGGGATCGAGACCAGACCCGGGTTGTCCAGCGGGAACCAGTGGAAGTCCACTCCCTGCAGCATCGAGGGGCTCTTGGTCGCGCCTTCGGGGATCGGCTTACCCGACACCACCGGCGAGAACAGGATCAGTCCGATCGAGGAGATCAGACCACCGTAGATGCTCCAGAGGGCGCCCCGGGTGGTGAAGCCCTTCCAGAACAGCGAGTAGAGGATGGTCGGCAGGTTCGCGCTGGCCGCGACCGCGAAGGCCAAGGCCACCAGGAAGGCGATGTTCTGGTCCTTGGCGAGGATGCCACCCAGGATTGCGAACACGCCGATCACCACTGCGGCGATGCGAGCGACCCGCACCTCAGCATCGGCTGATACCTCGTTCTTCTTGATGACGTTGGCGTACACGTCATGGGCGAAGGAGGCGCTGGCAGTGATGGTCAAACCGGCGACCACCGCCAGGATCGTGGCGAAGGCAACCGCGGAGATGAAGCCCAGCAGCAGCGTGCCGCCCAACTCATAGGCGAGCAGCGGTGCCGCGGAGTTCGCTCCGCCTGGCGCCTTCGCGATAACATCGGCACCGACCAGGGCGGCGGCACCGAAGCCCAGCACCAGGCTGAACAGGTAGAACACACCGATCAGGGTGATGGCGTACACCACGGACTTGCGGGCTTCCTTGGCGGTCGGAACCGTGTAGAAGCGCATCAGCACGTGCGGCAGACCGGCGGTGCCAAGAACCAGGGCCATCGACAATGAAATGAAGTCGATCTTCGACAGGGTGGTCTTGCCGTACTTGGCACCCGGGTCGAGCAGTTTGTCACCCAGCGGGCTGTTG
>JAKOZM010000140.1 GCA_029779995.1 Actinomycetes bacterium | reverse complement strand
TCCAAAGGCGGCAGACCGCCCGGGTTCGACAGCGAGATCTACAAGCAGCGCAACACCATCGAACGCTCATTCAGCCGGGTCAAGCAGTGGCGCGGACTGGCCACCCGCTACGACAAGTACGCCGTCACCTACCTCGGCGGCTTCCTCCTCGGAATGGTGATCCTGACCCACCGAGCCAACCATTAACAGACACGCTCTAGGCGCAAGGTCGCCGGATCGATCTTGGCGAAGATGTCGGGGTAGCCAAGCCGCTCAGTCGGGAAGTACCCGTTGATTCCCTCTGGCTTGGCGACAAGGCCGGACTCGTCGACGTGCATCACCCAAAAAACATCACAGAGCGGCATACCGTGCTCAAGCATGCGGGACAATTGACCGGTCGGCATTCGCTTGCCGCGCATTACGCCATGGGTGTCGCATCCGCCCACGATGACGGTGCGGACTCCGTGCCGCTCGAGGCAGGCGATCAGGTCGGGGTCCTTCTGCAACTCTTCTTGGAGGTTGATCACGCGTCGACTTCCTTCTTGGCAGCACTGGAGGCGCCTAACATGAAGCCGGCGTAGCCGCGGGCAGCGACGTCCTCGGCCTCGCGCCGGTACCGGCCGCAGCCGGCAACGTACGGCATGAATGTGCGTGGCTTGCCGGGGATGTTCGCTCCGACGTACCACGAGTTGGCTTCGGGGTAGAGGGTGTCGGCCGCGAGTTCGGCGACGTGCTGCACCCATTGGTCCTCAGCGTCCACCGACGCTTCGATGCGGTTGATGCCGTTCTGGCTCAAGTGGTTTAGGCAGTCCGTGATCCAGTCCACGTGCTGCTCGATGGACACCACCATGTTGCTCAGGACTGAGGGGCTGCCCGGGCCAGTGATCATGAACAAGTTGGGGAATCCGGCGGTCTGGATGCCGAGGTAGGTGCGCGGCCCGTGGGCCCACTTGTCTGTGAGGAGGTGGCCCCCGACGCCGCGAATCTCGATTTCCGTCAGCGCGCCGGTGATGGCGTCGAAGCCGATCGCGAAGATGATGGTGTCGACGTCGATCTGTCGGTCACGAAGCTGGATGCCCGACGTGGTGATCTTGACCAACGGGTTGGAGCGGATGTCCACAAGTTCGACATTGTCGCGGTTGTAGGCCTCGAAGTATCCGATGTCGGTACAGGTGCGCTTCGTGCCGATGTGGTGGCTGGGACACAGGAGTGTCGCCACGTCCTGATTGCGGACTACTGAGCGGATCTTCGCCCGAGCGAAGTCCTGCGCGACTTTGTTCGCCTCCTCACTGGTGAAGAAGTCAGTGAAACCCGAGGACAGTGCGCTGATACCTCCCCGCTGCCAGCCCTCCTCAAACCGCTGCCGGCGCTCCTCGGGGGTGGCCTGCGCCGTGGACCTGTCTGGCGAGTCCACCGGCACGCCGCTCTCGGAGAGTTCGCAAACGGTGCGCCGTTCACGCCAGTCCGCAGTCAGTTCACGCCACTCATCGTCTCGCAGTGAACGGTTGTGCGCCGGCATGCTGTAATTCGGTGTCCGTTGGAGAACGTACAACTGGTCGGCGTCCTTGGCGACCTGGGGGATGGTCTGGATCCCCGACGAACCCGTTCCTACGACGGCGACCCGCTTTCCGGTCAAGTCCACCGGCCGGTGCGGCCAGCGGCCGGTGTGGAACCACTCCCCCGCGAACTCTTCGAGCCCCAGAACCTGTGGCTGCTTGACGGACGACAGGTTGCCGGTCGCCATGACGACGTAGGTCGCTACCAGTGTCTCGGCGTTGTCGCAGGTGACGAGCCACGCACGTTGCGCCTCATCCCATGTAGTCGACACGACACTGGTGTTGAAAGAGATCTGTCGGCGTAGGTCGAACCTGTCCGCGACGTGCTCGAGGTAGCTGAGAATTTCGGGTTGGGCAGCGTACCGCTCGCTCCAACGCCACTCCTGAACAAGTTCGTCGTCAAAGGAGTAGCAGTAGTCAATGCTCTCGATGTCGCAACGGGCACCGGGGTATCGATTCCAATACCAGGTCCCCCCAACGTCGTGCGCACGTTCGATAACCTGGACGCTCATACCGAGCGCACGTAGCCGGTGCAGCATGTACAGCCCCGAGAATCCTGCACCCACGACCACGACATCGAGTTGCCTCGTCGGTTCCATCATGGGTCCTTTCGAGTGACGTGGCTTGCCTGGGGGCTATTCAGATCCCGACGCGGCCTGGAAGGCGACTGCACTTCGTCGAGTCCCTATAACGGATAGCCAACGAGCAAATAGTGGCGGTACGTGCCACAGGTCCTAAGCGGCGCCGCTCGAGGAATGGCCCCGGACTCGACGCCAACGTGTCAGCGGGATCAGCCCGGCTTCCTTGGTGCGGTTTGCATACCAAGGGACCTTAGGGGTCGGACGAGTATGGTGCAAGCGATGTCACATGACGATTTCCTCGTGGCCCCGCTTCACACGCCGCCCGCATACGCGGCCGTCGTGGAGCGGATCCAGCGCGCCTTGACCCTGGGGCTGCTTGTTCCAGGAGATCGGCTTCCAGCCGAACGAGCTCTTTCTCAGGGTATGGGCGTGTCCCGGGTGACAGTCCGAGAAGCGCTGCGAGTCCTGCTGTCGGCAACGCTCGAAAATGAGGCCGATGCGACGCTCGAAAACGAGGCCACCGGTTAGTGCTGTCTAGTCTGTCGTGTCTTGGGTTCTCATGCTGGGCAGGGTGTCGATTCCGCGGTTGCGTAGCCGGTAGCTGGCGCCCTTGAGGGTGAGGACGTCGGCGTGGTGGACGACGCGGTCGATCATCGCGGCGGCGACGGCTTGGTCGCCGAAAACGCCGCCCCAGCCGCTGAAGGGCAGGTTGGAGGTGAGGACCAGTGAGGCGTGTTCGTAGCGGCTGGACACGAGCTGGAAGAAGAGGTTCGCTGCGTCTTGCTCGAAGGGCAGGTAGCCGACTTCGTCGACGATGATCAGCCCGTAGCGGCGCAGCCGGGTGAGCTCGTTGGGGAGCCTGCCGGCGCGGTGGGCGTCGGTGAGCCGGGTGACCCAGTCCGTCGCGGTCGCGAACAGCACCCGGTGCCCGTGGTGCGCGGCCGCGATGCCCAGGCCGGTGGCCAGGTGGGTCTTGCCGGTGCCGGGGGGTCCGAGCAGCACGACGTTCCTGGCTTCGGTGAGGAACCCGCCCGATGCCAGGGACGCGATCTGTTGGCGCACGGCGGGTTGGGCGTCCCAGTCGAACTCCTCGATCGTTTTGCGAGCCCCGAACCCGGCTGCCCGGATCCGCAGCTGGGCGCCGGAGGCGTTGCGGGCGGCGACTTCGCGGTCGAGGACTGCGGCGAGGTACTCCTCGTGGGTCCATCCGGCGTCGCGGGCGTGGTCGGCTAACCGGCCTGCGGCTTCGGTGATCCTGGGCGCCTTCAACGCTGAGGCCAAGTAGGTGACCTGCTTGAGTGCTTCGCTGCCCTCGGTCCTGGTTTTCGTGGTTGCCATCAGGCCACCTCCTCCTCGTCGTCGGTGAGGCCGAACGCGCGGTCGTAGTCGGCCAGGTCCCGGACCAGTTCGTCGTGCGGGTTGGCAGGGGGACGGGGCCGCTGGAACTGTTCGCGAAGTTCCTTGGCAGCGGCCACGTGGACGGGATCGGTGATCGTCTGTCCTCGTGCCCAGACCCGGTCATGGGCAGCGACGAGCCGGCTGTCGTGGCGGACCTCGACGCGGGACAGGTCGGCGTGGACGTCGACGAACCGGCCGATGACGTTCGGGTCGACGGAGTAGTCGTTGCTGTCGACGCGCACGTAGTAGTCCCGTCCCAGCCTGACCCGGTTGACCCACCCGAGCGTCGGGGCGATCGGCGGAAGGGGCAGCATCGCCACCCGATCGGCGTCGAGCAGGTCGACCGGGCGGGCCTTGATCGTGCGCACCACACGAGCGTTGGCGATGTCGAGCCAGTGGCCGAACTGGGTGTTGAAGTCAGCCGGGGACGCGAAGTCACGCCCGGGCATGAAGGAGGTTTCAAAGAACCCGTTGCGCCGCTCCACGACACCCTTCGATTCAGGGTCGTAGGGCTTGAGCCGCTGCAGCGTCGTGGCCAGCGTGCCGGTGAACGCACCGACTCCGTCGGCGTGTCGCTTCCCACGGCCGATCCCGGACTCGTTGTCCCAGATCAACCGTCGCGGAACCCGCCCGAGCACCTGCAGCAGCATCCACATCCCCAGCAGCAGATCAGCGGTGTGCCGGGTCGGGATCATCCGGCCGAGCATGAACCGGGAGTGCGCCGCGGTCATCACCAGAACCGGCAGCAGCGCCTTGCTGCCGTCCTCGAGCGGGATCTTCTTCGGCGGGAACCACAAATCGCACTGAGCCGCGTCCCCGGGCAACCAGATCAACCGGTCCGCCGGATCAACTGGCCGATGCTCAGGCCGCAGCAGCCGCACGTTGTCGCGGAACCAGCTGATCGACCCAGCCCACCCAACCCGCTCCGCGATCACCGTCGCGGGCATGTCCGGCGTCGCCGCGAGCAGCTGTCGCACCGCCGGCTCGAACGGCGTGAACGACGTCGCCACCACCGGCCGCTCGTACCTTGGCGGCCGGTCAGACGCCAACGCCCGCTCGACAGTCGACCTGCCGATGCCCAAGTCCCGCGCGACCTGGCGCTGCGGAACACCGTCCGCAACCAGTCGCCGAATCAGAGCCCAATCCTCCACAGAGATCACCCATCCAATCTGTCTGGGTGGCCTCGTTTTCGACCGTCGCTATGGCCTCGTTTTCAAGCGTCGCCGACA
>JAKOZM010000117.1 GCA_029779995.1 Actinomycetes bacterium | reverse complement strand
CCTCCGTCTTTCATGAGTCAGCGAGGTCGCTGCCCTGAGGCGGTTGGGTGAGGGCGGGGACGGCGAACCGGGGTGTGGGCAGGACCGGGTGCCGCGTGGCGCTGCGGTGCGGGTCTCCTGGTGGCTCCGGGTCGAGGGTGTGCAGGGACGGTCAGGCGGCTCGTGGGATGGCGATGATGCGGGCGAAGACAGCGACGATGTCGTGGACCCAGGGCCAGGTCTTGGGGAACCGCAGCCTCCGCCGTCGTGCGCCGCGGGTGATCCGGGCTGGGACGTGCAGCAGCCGGTAGCGCAGTGCTTTGGGTTCGCAGTCGGCCAGCCGCTGCGGGAGGGCGAGCAGGCGCAGCCAAGCGATGAGGTCGGCCGCGATCGCGACGGCTACCAGCCAGGCTTGGTTGATCGCGTACTCCCTGGAGGGCAGCCGTCCGAGACCGGTGTCCTTGGCGTGCCGGATCCGGTCTTCGACGCGGGCGTGCGCGCGGTGGCGGGCTTCGAGGAACTGCAAGGCACCGGTGGTGGTGTTGGTGGCGAACGCTTGGTAGCGCCATCCGTCGCTCTCTTCGAACAGGGACAGCTGGGCGCCGGGGTGGGGCCGTTCGCGGCGCGCGATCACCCGCATCCCGTCCGGCCACAACGTCCGGACATGGGCCGGGAGCAGGCCGGTGATCTCGGCGACGTCAGCCTCCACGCGCGGGTCGCCGTGGGCGTCGATTGCCGGGGACCACACGCCCTTCTTCGGGATCGCGGTGATCGCGGTGCGGACGTGCTCGGTGACCGCGAACCCAACCGAATACTGCATGGATCGGCCACGTTTGGCGTCCTGAGCGGTCAGCCAGTTCAGCAGTGCGTGCGAGGCGCCCGCCCCATCGACACGGACCAGCAGCTTCTTGCGGTGTGCCCGCGGGACTTGGGCCAGCGCAGCGGTCAGGACCTCGATGTGGTCGGCGGCGGTGTTCGCGCCGGCGTTGCCCGGACGCAGCGCCATGGTGAGCAGCTCAGAGGTGTTGTCGCACCATACGCCGAGCGGGTGGAACCCGAAGGTGTGCTTGAACGTGGCCGCCGCGTTCTCCTTCTCGGAGTGGGCCACCACGATCGTGGCATCCACATCAAGGACGACCAGGTCCTTCTCAAGGATGCGGTCGGCGACCCGCGCCGCCGGCGGCCCACCGGCCAGGTCCCACACCCGTGCTCTCGTGCGGGCCCGCGCCCTCTGGACCCGGCGCAACCTGGCCGGGGTGAGCTCGTCCAAGGAGCGCCACACCGTAGGCGGTGAGGCAACCGACCCCAACACGGCGTCTTGATGGCGCAGAGTGTCAATGTCGGCGATCGCCTCCCCACCACCGGCGAGCATCGTGGCCACATCCACCAGCACCTGTCCGCGGTCATGCCCCGGCACGAAACCACGACGCGTCAGGGCGCTGGAGAACTCGCCGGTCAGGCCGACCCGATCCGCCAGCAGCCGCACCGCCAAACCCCCAGCGTGGGCGACCACGCCGACACCATCACCAGAGACCGACAGGCCCGCAGCCCACGCTGTACTCTTCACCTACCAAGTGCCTTCCCGTACCGTTCCTTGTGACGTCGCAATCACAAGTATTCCGTTACAGGACAGGCACTTTGGTACATCCAGGGAGCGTGTCACCCC
>JAKOZM010000016.1 GCA_029779995.1 Actinomycetes bacterium | reverse complement strand
GTGGTGGCGGGAGCGTCGCCCGAAGGGGTATCGCTCGGACCTTCCAGGCAAGTACACTGGCCGGGTGGTCGGCGCGGCTCCATTGGAGCGTTGAGAGCTTTCGTTCTCTGACAAGCGCGGTGAGTTCTTCTTTCCGCGCCGACCACCCCACACACACGAGTAGGGCCCCTCACCTTTCCGGTGAGGGGCCCTACTCGTGTGTGGTCAGTACCCCATCGACTGGACGTCGTCGGCCTGTTCCTCGGCGATGCGGATCGCGTTTTCCGCGTCGGCGGCCATGACGACGTGGCGTGCGCCGCGGCGGCACGTCACGTGCCAGAGGTCGAGGGTGCCGGCGCCAGTGGCGGTGCGTACTGGGTTGTGTGCGTACATGTCGTTCTCCTTCGGAGGGTTGTTCGTTCTCTGACACCCCAAACACTACCGTGCATATGCACGGAAGTCAAGTCGTAGAGCAGGGTTGACACCACCGTGCACATGCACTATAGTTTGAATAGTCAGAGAACGAACACCACCAAGGAGCAAGACATGAATGACACCGCCACCATCCGCAGCCTGATCGCCGGCACCCCCCGCGAGGTCGCCTTCGGCGACAGCGACGCGGTTGACCGCATCCTCGACGGCGACGACCTCGCCCTGATCAGCGAGTTCCACGGCCGATGCGCCGACGCGATCGGCGCACTGACCGAGGCCGGCACCGACATCAGCGACGCACTGTGCGAGTACGACCCCGAGCAGATCGCCGCCGACCTGCTCCCCTAACCGCAGACCCACCTACCCCGGCCGCACCCGATCACGCGGCCGGGGTATCGTCTACTCCTCACTTGCTCAATTGCCCACACGTACCAGACCATCGGGTGCGGCTTACGAGGCCCGTTTGGCGGCCAGCTTCTCTACGTCGGAACGTCGGAAGATAAAGACGCCGGCGCGGCCGGTCTGGATGACACGCTTGTGATGCTTACACAGATGTGGTTCTGCGCGCAAGTGGTGAATCTGGACACAGATATGGACGCGAGCACAACGTTGTGCGTAGAATCACGGTATGACCACGGCTTACACACCCGGCGACATTCCACAATTTGATGTGGCCGACCGGCTCAAAAAGGCGCTGAGTGTCACCGACGTGCCAGTTGGCGAGATGGCCGAATACCTCGGCATCACCCGTGAAACCCTCAGCCGCTACCTGAACGGCCGCACGCCCGCTCCGGTCGCCGTCGTACGCCTGATCTCCGTGCGCACCAGAGTACCGCTCACGTGGCTACAAACAGGAAAAGCCCCCGCCCGGCCACAGGGGCCAGGCGGGGGTCCAGAGTGCCCCCCGGAGGGCCTCTCCGGCATTCTCGGCAATCGGGTCGAGGCCGCCAAACGGGCCTCGTAAGCCGCACCTCCACCACCACAACGAAAGGCAGACATCCATGTCTGTGGGTACCCCTATGCCTGAAACAGGTCTCGTTCGCCACTGACCCGGCCGCCCCGATTGGGATAGCGGGGCGGCCACCCCCGCACCAACCACCGAGAAGGAACCAATCATGAACCCCGTCAACATCATTCGCGCCCCCATCGCCTCCGCTGCGATCGTCATCATGTTCGGTGCCGGGCTGCTCTGGGCCACCGGAGACGCGACGGCAGAGCGGGCGTGGGTCGCCGGCCACTGCATCGACTACCGGCTCAGTCCGCCGACGATCACCGACTGCCCCGACCCTGTGATCCCGCCCGCCCCGAAGCTGGTGTCTCACGGTCCCGGAGAGGACAACGCGGCGGATCCGGTGCCGACGTACACCCCGGCTCCCGCGCCGCGGAAGGCGCTGCCCACGGTCGCGCCGAAGGCCACCACTCCCGCGCCGACACCGGACACCGACGCCACCGACACCACCGACACCGAAGGTAGCAACTGATATGAGCGGCACAAGCACCACGGCACCGTATGCGGGGCAACGCCTTTCGCGTGACGATGTGCTGAGGATCATGGCCGAGGCCCGAGCCAATCTGAGCTTCGCCGATCTGAGCTTCGCCGATCTGCGCTCCGCCAATCTGCGCTCCGCAGATCTGCGCTTCGCCGATCTGCGCTCCGCCGATCTGAGCTTCGCCGATCTGCGCTCCGCCGATCTGCGCTCCGCCAATCTGAGCTTCGCCGATCTGCGCTCCGCCAATCTGCGCTCCGCCGATCTGCGCTCCG
>JAKOZM010000093.1 GCA_029779995.1 Actinomycetes bacterium | reverse complement strand
TGAACTGTCATAATATTGATTATCGGTCACCGTGGACGAGGCTGTCCGCTTGTATCGCCCGTAGTGTGAGGCCATGCGTCACGACGAATACGCCAGCTACGACGCCCTCGGGCTCGCCCAGTTGATCCGCGACGGCGAGGTCAGCGCCACCGACGTGCTGCAGGCAGCGATCGCTCGTCGGCAGGCAGTGAACAAGGCCATCAACGCGGTCGTCGAGTCCTGGGACGCCGAGGCGCTCGACCGGGCATCCTCGGCCGATACGACTGGGGTGTTCGGCGGCGTTCCGTTCCTGATCAAGGACATGGACGGCAAGTACGCCGGACACCGCAGCACGAACTCCAGCAGGTCGCTGGTGAACTACGTCCCCGAGCGCAGCAGCGAGCTCATGAACCGCTTCGAGACGGCCGGCCTGAACATCTTCGGGGCCACCAACTGCCCGGAGTTCGGCATCATGGGCGTCAGCGAACCCGAGTTGCGCGGACCTGCCCGTAACCCCTGGAACCTGGGCCACACACCCGGTGGCTCCAGTGGCGGATCAGCTGCGGCGATAGCCGCCGGCATCGTGCCGATGGCGCACGGCGGTGACGGCGGCGGGTCGTTGCGGATTCCGGCCTCACATTGTGGCCTGTTCGGGCTGAAGACCACCCGTGGTCTGATCCCGCTGGGCCCCGACGAAGCCGAGGGCTGGGACGGCCTTGTGGTGCGTGGCGTGATGTCGCGGACCGTGCGCGACACTGCTGCGGCCCTCGACGTCACGCGGGGGTGGGAGCCGGGCAGTCCGTACGCGGTCCCCGACGGACCTGCGTCGTACCTCGAGGCGGCAACCCGGGACCCTGGACGCCTACGCATCGCCTACTCAACACGCAGCCTGTTCGGCTCGAAGCTGTCGCCCGACGCGGTTCAGGCAGTCGACGAGGCTGCCAGCCTGTTGCAGAGTCTGGGTCACGAGGTCTTTGAATACGATCTGCCGATCTCCGCCGATGAGGGCGCCAAGGCGTATCTCACCATCGTTGCCGCGAACGTCGCCTACACAGTCCGGTGGACCGAAGAAGTCACGGGTAGGAAGCCCGATCCGCAAGATTTTGAGCGGGCCACCTGGCTGCTGAACCAGGCCGGGCAGGTGATCCCCGCCGTCGACCTGACGGCAGCGCGGGCATGGGGACTGCTGCGAGCTCGGGAGTTCGCGGACCTCTTCGGGCCGACCTTCGACCTCCACCTCACATCGACGGTTGCGCAGCCGCCGGTGGCGATCGGGGAACTCGCGCCGAAACCCGCGGAGAAGGCAGCCCTGTCGGTTCTCCAGCGGGTCGGCCCGCCGCCCGTGCTGCGCCGCCTCCTCGATCAACTGGCGACGGACTCCCTGGAGGCGACCCCACAGACTCAGATCTACAACATGACCGGCCAGCCCGCCATGAGTGTGCCCATGCATATCACTCGGGCCGGCCTGCCGATGGGTGTGCAGATCGCTGCGGCATTCGGCGACGACGCGAGACTGCTGCAAGTTGCCAGCCAGATCGAACAGGCGAAGCCGTGGGTAGACGGGCTGCCGACGACCAAGCAGTTATGACCCATCCCTATCTGGACTCCCCCACGCCCGTGGCCCTGGCCCACCGTGGTGGTGCCGCGGAGGCGCCGGAAAACTCCCTGAGCGCCTTTCAGAAGGTCGTTGACCTGGGATATGAGTACATCGAGACCGATGTGCGCGCCACCTCCGACGGGGTGCCGGTCGTCTTTCACGACGAACGCCTGGACCGAGTGACCGACCGGATAGGTCGGGTGCGAGAGCTGCCCTTCGCCCACGTGGCCAAGGCCCGCGTGGGTGGTGTTGATGCCGTCCAGTCGCTGGCCGACACTCTGGCTGCTTTCCCGAACACCCGCTTCAACATCGACATCAAGGAAGACCACGCCCTCACCCCGATGCTGGAACTGCTCGCTGGCGGTGACTACTTCGATCGGGTATGTATCGCGTCATTCTCATGGTCGCGTTTGCGGGCTGTCCGGGCGGCGTTCGGTGATCGGGTCTGCACTGCCCTGGCCCCCCAAGAGGTGGCGGCACTGGTGTCCCTCTCCCGGCTCGGACGCCTGCGGGCAGGTGACCGATTTGTCTTCCCGAGTGGGCCCATCGCGGTCCAGGTCCCCCGTCGTACGGCGAGGATGCCGATCATCACGCCGGCGTTCCTGCGCGCCGCCCATCGCCGGGGGTGGCCCGTGCACGCCTGGACGATCGATGAGCCCCAGGAGATGCAGGCACTGCTCCAGATGGGTGTTCAAGGGATTATTACCGACCGGCCGACCGTTCTGAAGGACGTACTGTCACGGTGGCCACAAGACAATGTAAGGGATGTGTCAGGCACGAGTGGCGGACTGGCGCCGGACATGCCGTAGCCGACACTGTGGAGCATGTACCACTTGCGGGGCTGATGTTTAGAAGGCCCGAAAGTGGGGAATAGAAGTAGTCAGCGTGACGTTACGTCAGGCAGCACCGCATTCCGGTGCACGAGGATGGAAGAAGGCAGCATGAGTGAGGCCCTGCGCGGCACCCGTCTTGGAGCGACGAGTCTGGAGAACGACCGCGACGTCGAATTCGCTCCGCGCATGACCGTGACCTACGACTGCCCGGCTGGACATGTGATCAACATGCCGTTCGCGGCTGAGGCAGAGGTTCCGGTCGAATGGGAGTGCGCCTGTGGGGAGATGGCACTTCTCACCGACGCCACCAAGCCCGAGCCCAAGCCGACCAAGCACGTTCGGACACATTGGGACATGCTTCTCGAGCGGCGCTCCATCGCCGAACTCGAGGAGTTGCTACAGGAGCGACTGGCCCTGCTGGACGACACGACGTCCAAATTGCGCAGCGCCTGA
>JAKOZM010000077.1 GCA_029779995.1 Actinomycetes bacterium | reverse complement strand
CGATCACCAGCTGGATCCAGGACCGAGCCAACGACCTCCTGCGGCAGGGCCTCGACGGGGTGCGGCGGATTCCACTGGCCTGGGCCAAGGCCAAGGTCCAGCCCTTCGACTTCATCGCCGACTACGTCGACGACCTGCCCAGCATCGTGGACATAAGCGCGATCCGGGATGGTGCGATCCATATCGGCGCGGACCCACTCGGTGGCGCCAGCGTCGCCTACTGGGGCGCCGTCGCCGAACGCCTCGGACTCAATCTCGAGGTCGTCAACCCGCGCACCGACGCCCAGTTCGGCTTCATGACCTTGGACTGGGATGGCAAGATCCGGATGGATTGCTCCTCGCCGTCAGCCATGGCCTCGCTGGTGGCCGCCAAGGATTCCTACCAGATCGCCACCGGCAACGACGCCGACTCCGACCGGCACGGCATCGTCACCCCCGATGCGGGACTGATGAACCCCAACCACTACCTAGCCGTGGCGATCGACTACCTGGTCACGCACCGTCCGTTGTGGTCGCCGAGCGCGAAGGTGGGTAAGACGCTGGTGAGCTCATCGATGATCGACAAGGTGGTGGCCGCCCGGGGGCGCGAGGTACTCGAGGTACCGGTGGGCTTCAAGTGGTTCGTGCCCGGCCTGATCAGCGGCGACATCGTCTTCGGCGGCGAGGAGTCAGCCGGCGCCTCCTTCCTGCGCAAGGACGGCACCACCTGGACCACGGACAAGGACGGCATTCTGCTCGCACTCCTTGCCAGCGAGATTCTGGCGGTCACCGGCCAGACGCCCAGTCAGCGCTACGCCGAGCTCACCGAGCAGTTCGGTCAGTCGTGGTACGCCCGTATCGATGCTCCTGCCAGCCGCGAACAGAAGGCGAAGCTGGCAGCGCTGAGCGCCGACCAGGTCAGCGCGACGCAGCTCGCAGGATCGCCGATCACCGCCGTTCTGACCGCGGCTCCCGGCAACGGGGCGGCCATCGGCGGTCTCAAGGTGACCACGGACGACGCGTGGTTCGCTGCCCGCCCGTCGGGCACCGAGGACGTATACAAGATCTATGCCGAGTCGTGGGTGGGGCAGGAACACCTCGGACAAGTGCAGGCGGCAGCCCGCGACTTGGTGACAGAGACGCTGCGATGAGTGCGATCGTGCTGGGTGTCGGTCCCGGGCTCGGCAGCGCTCTCGTCGCCGCTTATGCAAGTACAGGTCGGCGCGTCGCCGCGGTGTCACGCAGCGGCTCCGACCTGGCCGGCGGCACTGGGTTCGCGGCTGACCTGGCCGACCCCGCTGCCGTGGTCAGGGTCGTTCAGGCTGCCAGTGCCGAACTGGGACCGCCGGACATCGTGCACTACAACGCGTCCGTGATGGTCCCGGGTACGCCCAGCCAGGTGGATCTGGCTGATGTCGAGCAGGCCTGGCGGGTGGGCTGCCTGGGCGCCTGGTCAGCGCTGCAGGCCAGCGTCCCCCTGATGGACTCCGGCTCGGCATTTTTCGTTACCGGTGGCGGTCTGGCGTTGCACCCGTGGCCGGGAGCGTCTGCCCTGGGCAGCGCCAAGGCCGCCCTACGTAATTTCGTGTTCGCGTCCGCTGCCGAGTTGTCCGAGCTCCGCGTGGCCATGATCACCATCGCCGGAGTCATCGGCCAGGACATCGAGGCCGATGAGATCGCCCACTACTTCCTTGGGCTGTTGGAGGAACAGGCCCCGCCGGTCGAGACAGTGCTTCCGCAGGCCTGACATGCGCATGCTGGTGTGGCTGGCCGTGATCGCGGGAGCCATCTATGTCACGTGGGGGCTCGTCAAGAGCGCCTCGGCACCGCGCCCGGCGCTGGGCTCCGGTGAGGTGCAGGAGCCGGCAGCCATCGCGGCGGGTCCGGAGCGCGGTTTCGGCACGCTGCGGCTCACCCCCAGCCAACTGATCTTCCTGGCCAATTCGGGCCGGGTCGTGACGATCGAGCGCATCGACATCACGGGGGTGACCTGGACGCGGGCGCTGCCGGATCACGACACGGCCAAGCCGGTGCTGGCGGTGGCCACCGGCCCCGACGTGCACTACTTCGCCGTGGACGATCCCGTGGCCTGGCAGCGACGGCTGACCTGAGTCAGAGGAACAGAACCATCCGGGTGTTGCCGAGCGTGTTGGGGCGCACCCGTTCCAGGTCGAGGAACTCCGCGACGCCCTCATCGCTGGAGCGCAGCAGCTCTTCGTACACACGAGTCTCGACGCCGCGCTCGTCGAACTCCTGGAACCCGTGCCGGGCGAAAAAGGCCGTCTCGAATGTCAGGCAGAACACACGGGTCACCCCGAGGTCCTTGGCTCGTTCGATCAGCGTCAGCAGGATGGCCGACCCGATGCCCCTGCCGGTGAGGTGCGGCAGCACAGCGACGGTGCGCACCTCGGCCAGATCCTCCCACATGACGTGCACAGCACCGCACCCGACGACCATGCCATCGTCGTCCGCGACGACGAAATCGGTCACGTCCTCGTACAGGGTCACGGTCGCCTTGCTCAGCAGCCGCCGGTCCGGTGCATACGTGTCGATCAGCTCGCGGATCGTGCGCACATCCTGGGTGCGCGCTGGACGGGTGAACATGCCCCAAGTCTTTCAGGCGTCCGAGGGCCCGCGGCTGGGGGTGGTCGCTCTGCGTGGTTCAAAAGTCCGCACGAGGATGCCCGGATCGACCGGGTCGTGCGGGGTTTTGACCCTTCCGACGCCCGATATATGGGCGTATGGGCGTTTTCTCCGGGCCAAAGATCCGCACAACGGCCCGCCCCGTGCGGAGTTTTGACCCTCAGACGTTCTTCTCGAACACCAGCCGCAGCCCGATCAGCGTCAGGTCAGGCTCATGAGCAGTGATCGTGCGCGATTCCGGCAGTACCACCTCAGCCAGCCCACCAGTAGCAATGACCGCCTCCAGCGGAAGCTCCTCCTGGATGCGGTCGACAAGCCCATCAACCTGCCCAGCGAATCCGAACAGCGCCCCGGACTGCAGGGCCTCGACCGTGTTCTTGCCGATCACCGATCGGGGCGCCACCAACTCCACCTTGCGCAGAGCAGCCGCCCTCGCGGCCAAGGCGTCCAGCGAGATCTCGATCCCGGGCGCCAGCGCACCACCGAGGAACTCCCCGCGTGCGGACACCACGTCCAGATTCGTCGAGGTCCCGAAGTCGACCACAACACACGGGCCCCCGTAGAGCGCGTGAGCGGCAAGGGTGTTGACGATCCGGTCCGCGCCCACCTCCTTAGGGTTGTCGGTCAAGATCGGCACCCCGGTCTTCGTACCCGGCTCGACGATGACCCGCGGAACGTCCGGGTAGTACTCGTCGATCATGCGGCGAATCTCGCGCAGCACGGCGGGCACCGTGGAGCACAGGGAAATCCCGTCCACGTCCGGCTGCCCACGCAGCAACGCCCGGTAGAGAATGAACATCTCGTCTGCGGTTGCCCTCGGATCGGTCTTCACCCGGAACGAGCGCGCCAACTCACGGCCGTGGAACAACCCCAGGACCGTATTCGTGTTCCCGATGTCAATCGTCAGTAGCATCGTTGATCTCCCGCAGGTCCGCCCCGATGTCCATCACCGTCACAGAGTGGGTCAGCGCGCCCACAGCCACATAGTCCACACCTGTGTCAGCCACCTCGGCAGCGTTGTCCAGGGTGAGCCCACCCGAGGCCTCCAGCATCGCCCGGCCACCAGTCAGGGCCACCGCTTCGCGCATCTGCTCTGGCGTGAAATTGTCCAGCAGAACCAGATCCGCACCGGCATCAAGCACCTCCCGCAACTGCTCCAGGGAGTCCACCTCCACTTCCAAAGGGATCCCGGGGAACTGCTCACGGACCGCCTCGAACGCTGGCACCACGCCACCCGCCGCCACGATGTGATTGTCCTTGATCAGCGCCGCATCTGACAGGCTCATCCGGTGGTTCACGCCCCCGCCGCAGCGCACCGCGTACTTCTGCAGTGCTCGCAGCCCTGGCAGAGTCTTTCGGGTATCCCGCACGCGCGGCCCCTGCGCGCCCAGCAGCTCGACCCACGCAGCCGTCGCTGTTGCCACCCCCGAAAGATGGGTGAGCAGATTCAGCGCTGTGCGCTCCGCGGTCAGCAGATCCCGCGTCGGACCCACGGCCCGCAGCAGCACTTGACCGGCCACCACGTGGTCCCCGTCGTGGGCCAGGACCTCGACCGTGATCGGCCCCACCATCTCAAAGGCCCGCTGAGCCACGTCCAGGCCCGCCACCACCCCGTCCTGGCGCGCCACCAAGTCCAACTGCGACCGGTGACTGTCGGGGATCGTCGCCAGACTCGTCACGTCAGGGCCGTCGGCCAGATCCTCATCCAACGCCGCCTGAATCACCTCGTCGACTGTCACAGTGCCGCCTCCCTGACCACCATCTCGCCGTCCACCACCTGCGTCCGCAGCCGCAGCAACCAGCGGTCGCTGGACGCTGGGTAGTCCTCGCGCCAGTGCGAACCGCGAGTCTCCTCACGCCGCAGGGCCGCCAGGGCCAAGGACCGACCCACGAACAGCAGGTTTGTCATCTCCCACCCGCTCGTGGACGGTTCTCCCCCGGCGAAGTCATCGAGCGCGGTCAGCGCCGCCGACATCGAGGCGGCGCTGCGCAGCACGCCCACCCCGTCGTTCATGACCTGCTGAAACGCCCGTCGGTCGCGCGCGTTCGCCACCCACGGCGACGTGCGCTCCTGCGGGTCGCGCCGGGTGTACTCGTGGTCGGCCAGTACCTCGGCGATCCGGTCGGCGAACACCAACCCCTCGAGCAGCGAGTTGCTCGCCAATCGGTTGGCCCCGTGCACTCCGGTGCACGAACACTCACCGCACGCATACAGGCCCGGCACGTTGGTGCGGCCCCAGAGATCAGTGCGCAACCCGCCTGAGTGGTAGTGCTGGGCGGGGGCGACGGGGATCAAGTCATGCGTGGGATCGATGCCGTGTTCAAGACAACTCGCAAGGATCGTGGGGAAGCGGGTGGGCCAGTCAAGGCGTCGGCCATCCAGCCAGACATGGTCGGCGCCGGACTCGCGCATACGCCGCATGATGGCCTTGGCCACCACGTCCCGAGGCGCGAGTTCCTCCATCGGGTGCACCCCGACCATGAACCGTTTGCCCTGGTCATCGAGCAGTTTTGCACCTTCGCCGCGCACGGCCTCGCTGACCAGCGGCTGTTGGCCGGATGCGAGGGGACCCAGGTACATCACGGTCGGATGGAACTGGACGAACTCCATGTCGGCGACTGCGGCGCCGGCCCGCAGTCCGGCGCCCACCCCGTCGCCGGTGGCCACGGCCGGGTTCGTCGACGACAGGAAGACCTGACCGATGCCACCCGTGGCCAGGACGACCGCGGGCGCCAGGATCGCCCCGACCCCGTCAATCTGGCCCTCGCCCATCACGTGCAGTGTCACGCCCTGCGCCGCACCGGTGGCATCGGTGAGGATGTCCAGAACCAAAGCATGCTCTATGACCTGGATGCGCTCGCCCACCTCTTCGACCAAGGCGCGCAAGATCTCAGCACCAGTCGCGTCACCGCCGGCGTGGGCGATCCGGTCGGTGTGGTGCCCACCTTCGCGGGTGAGGGCGATGTCCCCTTCGGGAGTCCGGTCGAACTCAGCGCCCCAGTTGATGAGCCGCCGGACCGCAGCAGGGCCGTTCTCCACCAGCACCCGGACCGCAGCGGTGTCACAGAGGCCGGCTCCCGCGACCAGCGTGTCCTCCATATGCGCTTGCGGGGTGTCGCCGTGACCCATCGCCGCTGCGATGCCGCCCTGCGCCCAGCGCGTGGAGCCCTCGTCAACATGCGCTTTGGTCACGACCACGACCCGACGGCCCGCCCGGCGGGCGCGGATGGCGGTGGTCAGCCCAGCAATGCCCGATCCCACCACGACGACATCGGCCTCGATGAACCAGCCCGGGGTGGGAGCGAGCAGGGAGTCGGGCAGGGTCACAGTGCCTCCAAGCGCACCGCGCAGTTGTCGAGCAGCCGGGTCGTTCCCAGGCGCGCGGCAATCAGCAGCCGGCCGGCGCCGAGCACCGGCGGTCCGAGATCCGGGTCGCGTACGGCGACGTAGTCGATCTCCAGGCCGTCCAACTCAGCGCGGACCGCCGACTCGATCGCCGCCGGCGAACTCATCGCGGCCCCGGCCTGCAGAGCCCGCGGGATGGCCGCCGCGGCTGCCCTCTGATCCTTGGTGAGGTATACATTTCGGCTCGATCGAGCCAGCCCGTCACTCTCACGAGAGGTTGGCACTCCCACGACCGTGACCCCTAGGTTCAGGTCAGCCACCATAGCCCGGATCAGCGTGAGTTGCTGGTAGTCCTTCTCGCCGAAGTACGCGTCATCTGGCGAGGTGATGCGCAGCAGCTTGCACACCACCGTCAGCACCCCGCGGAAGTGAGTCGGACGCACCACACCCTCAAGTTCGGTCCCCAGCGTTCCGGGGTCGACTGTCACGACCGGCGTGCGGGGGTAGACATCGGCCACCTGTGGCACGTAGACGGTGTTCACTCCGAGGCGCTCACACAACTCGAGATCGGCCTGCAGCGTCCGGGGGTAGCGTGCGAGATCCTCCTGCGGGCCGAACTGCATCGGGTTGACGAAAATCGTCACGGTGACATGCTCGTCCCGGTCGCGGGCAGCCCGGATCAGATCGGCGTGGCCCTCGTGCAGGGCGCCCATGGTCATCACCACACCGCGGCGGGCATCCCCGGAATCGGTGTACAGATCCTCCCGGGTCTCGACCACCCTCATGCCGACCGCCCCAGGGCATTGAGCAGACCTTCAGCGGCCTGCGGGCGCAGCAGGCCCTCGGCCAGGGCGCGGTCCGCGGTGAGCCGCGCCAGCGCGATGTAGGCGGCCTGCAACTGCGGATCGTAGGCCAGCTCGGCGATGTGGGCCGCCACGGTCTGAGCATCCCCGCGGACCACCGGGCCGGTGAGCGCCGGATAGCCCATCCGCAGCGCGTTGTCGAGGCTCGCCTGCAGCAAAGGGCTGAGCAGGCGGGCCGGCTGCTCGACGCCGGCGTCGCGCAGCATCTCAGTCCCGGAGGCAACCAGCGTTATCAGGTGATTCGCCGAGTGGGCGAGGCTGGCGTGGTACAGCGCGCGGGCCTGTTCGGGGATCCACACCGGTTCCCCACCCATTTCCACGACCAATGCTTCAGCAGCCATGCGCAACGGCTCCGGCGCCGTGACACCGAACGGCGCACCCGAGAGCCTTTCGACGTCCAAGCTGGTTCCCGTGAGGGTCATGGCCGGATGCAAGGCCAAGGGCAGCGCACCCCGGGTTTGGGCGGTCGCCAGGACGGCCACCCCGTACCGCCCGGAACAATGCACCACGAACTGGCCGGGGGTGAAGGGCAACTGGTCCGCCAGCGCTGGCAGGACATCATCGGGCACGGCCAACAGCACCAGGTCGGTGCGGTCGATGACGTCCTCGACCGAGACCAGCTGCGCCTGCGGCAGCAGGGCCGCGGCCCGCTCCCGGGACTTGTCGCTCACCGCGTGGGCTGCGACGACCGGATGGCCGGCCCGCGCGAGCGCAGCACCCATCGCACTGCCGGCCCGGCCGACGCCGATGACCCCCGCGCGTAAGCGAACACCCACGGTGGCGAGCCTATCCGGCGGTGGTTGGGGATGGGGAAGGGTTGTCGGCCCTACCCGGTGGGCGGGTAACGGTCAGCCACAGGAATCCGCCCAGGCCAGCCGGATCCCCCAGAACGGGGTGGTCGGGGAAGAGTCGGTGCTGCGGGACCACCCGCCCGCCGGTGCGCGCCCGCAGCGAACGGAAGTCCACGCCCGCGCAGATGTCAGCACCCCATGCCCCGCGGCGTCCCCGACGATGGCCCACTGGGTCGCCACCGGAGAAGTCGACGGCGATCGCCTCACCCACCACGACCCGGTCGACGATCTGGCGCCAGGCCTCATCACGAGTCAGCCCACACACTCCGTCACCCCACTGCTGCACCCAGGCCAGTTGTTCGGGTGATGCAGATGGTCCCGGCGCGCCATCAGTGCCCAAGATCCGCCCGTCCCGCACGACATCGGCCGGGATGTCGTCAAGGAACTCATGGGCGAACGCCAGCCCATGCACCGGCGGCAGGCAGGCCGGCGCCACTGCCTGAATCCAGCGCACCGGCAGATCCGGCGCGGGCCGCACGTCGACCCCGAGCAACCGGTCGGCTGGGAATCCGAGCGCCAACAGCTGCCCGAGCAGCCGCCCAGACCCCGCGCCGATATCCACGATCCAGGGGCGGTCAATGCCGCACTCCTCGGCGACTTCTTGGCAGCGCCGCATCACCAGCCGGGCCACCTGAGCACCGACGTCGATACTGGTGCTGAAGTGCTCCTCAGCGATGACCCCCCGTTCCTGGTGGGTCCAGGACATCGCCTCGGACCAGGTCAGCCCTGCATCCATCGCGTGCTCTTGTCCGAAGCCCGCGCCTGCGCCATGTGGGCGAGTTCGGTCCGGGTGAGTTCGGTTGCCTGTTCCACTCCGAAGTGCAGCCAGGACGCGCTGACTCGTCCCGGCGGCAGGTCCAGATGAACGGTAGCCAAGCCCAGCGCGCGTTCCCACGGCCCTTGTGTCAGCCGTACGGACTGCACCCGGGCATGGTCGACGACCTGCCGGCGGCGGGTCACCCGCCCCCGGGTGCACACGGCCACCCGCGCATCGGCCCCGGCACCGAGCTGGCGCCACTGGACTGGGGAACGGCGGTTCACACCGGCCACCGGCCTGGTGAGGTCGAGATCGGCATTGACGCCGGGCATCACGCGCGCGAACAGGCTCTCGGCCACGGCCCGAGGGGCAACGGGCAACAGCACTGCCTCGGTCCCCGCGTCGTCATCGCTTTTCGTCAGTCCGGCAACGGTGACGTACAACCGGACCCATCCCTTGCGACGCCAGAACAGCGGTTCGACGAACTCGACAGCGCATACCCGGCCGGGCGGGATGGTGCGCGACTGCGTCTGGAGCAGGCCGTGCCGCAGCCGGATGCCATCGGGGGACTGCGCCACCGTGAAGTTGTACAACTGGATGAACTCAGTCACCACGACAGCCAGTGGGACACCACCCAGGAAGACCGTGAAGATGCCCGTCCAGCCTGTGGACCAGATCGTCGCGACGGCAATGAACACGGTGAGCAGGACTAGGAAGACGGTGACCGCGCGCAGCAGCAGCGATACCAGCAGGTCCTTGGTCGGGACCACGAGCAGCGGCTCCTCCGGCGCCTCCCCGGCATCGTGGCTCAGCCCGGCGGAGCGGGCCAGGATCTCGCTGCGCAGCGCGCTCGCCTCATCATCGGACAGGTACTGCAGGTCGGCACGGCTGTCACCCGCTCCTGCGACCTCGATCCGCAGCGCCGCGAACCCGAACACGCGTGCCACCAGCGGCCGATTGATGTCGACGGTCTGCAGGCGGGACAGTTGCATGCGCCGCTCCTGCTGGAAGATCACCCCCGACTGCACGCGCAGGTCACCGTCGTCGTCGAACCAGAAGGCCAGCCGGCGGTAGGCGAGGAACTCATAGCCGAGGGCCACGGCGGCCAGTGCGATGATTCCCAGGATCAGCAGGAACAGGCCGAAGGGCTCACTGAGCACCGCGGACCCGACGGAGAACAGCGTCACAAGGATCAGAGCAGGCAGGTACGTGGATACCTTGACGACCGGCGTGATCGGGTGGACGCGACGTTTCTCGGTCACAGCCCGGCCGACCGCTGTTCGCCCTTCGCTGCCAGCCGATCGCGCAGATCTGCGGCAACCTCAGGCGTGAGGCCGGGGATCGCCGCGTCAGTCGTCGCGGCGGCAGTGTGCAACTGCACGCTGACCAGTCCAAATGCGCGATCCACCGGTCCGGCTTTGACGTCCACGAACTGCAGGCGGCCGTAGGGAACGACCACGATCCGTCGGAACCAGATCCCCGACCCCACGACCAGGTCGTCAGCCCGTTCGGCGTAGCCCCAGGACCGGACCCGCCGCCCGACCCACGGCCATCCGATGATCACGATCAGCAACGCTGCGGCGGCCACCGCACCCGCGATCCACAACGGGGCACCCACCGCGGCGACCACCCCAGCGGCGAGCAGCACGACCCCCGCGAACACGCTCAGCATCATCCGCCGGGCCCTGGTCAACTTCGGCGACAGGCTGTGCCAGGTGTCGCCCCCGACACGGAAGACCGAATCCACTGTGGAAGCCATGGGCCCAGTCTAGGTTGCCGGCGCCCTTCCCTTGACATATTGATAAACAATAATATTGTTTATCAATATGGGAATGTCAACGAAGCCGTGGATCAGCTCAACGCGACGCATTCTGCGGATCGGTGCGGCCGGCTGCCTGCTCATCGCGGCGGTCATCCTGTTCGCCGCCGCCCGGGACGGCCTGTTCAGCACCCCGCTAGACCTGTTGGCGTCGCAGACCGCGTCCGAGGCCCTGCTGGCCACCATGCCCGGCGACCTCGAGTACGACACGGTGACGGCGCAGGCCACCCACACCGAGCAGCCCGGCCTCGCGCTTCCCATCGCGGCCGTCGATGCCACCTTGTACGTGCTCGGCGCCGCGATCCTGTGGTTGCTGGCGATGGTCTTCCGGGAGGCCGAGGATGGCCGGCCCTTCACCCCGGCCAGCGTCGGCCGGATTCGGACCGCCGCCTGGCTCACGGTGGCCATCGCCGTTATCGCCTTCTACGCCAAACCCTTCGTGATGGCCTGGACGTCGTCGCAGTTCGGAGACGGCTCCTGGAGTGTGCAGGCGACGTTCCTGCCCTTCCTCATCGCCATCGCCGCCTTCGGTGTCGCCGCGATCTGGCAGCGCGGAGCGGAACTGGCCGACCTCGACGAGCACACGATCTGATGCCAGGCGACATCGTCGTCCAGCTCGACGAGGTGCTGGCCAGCCGCGGCATGACTCTGACCCATCTGGCGGAGGAGATCGGAATCACGCTGGCGAACGCCTCCATCCTCAAGACCGGCAAGGCCCGGGCCATCCGGTTCAGCACGCTGGCGGCCATCTGCCGGGAGCTGGACTGCCAACCGGGAGACCTGCTGCGCTACGAGCCATAAGTGCCGGGGCGGCGATGCCCCGCGCAGGAGGGCACCAACCGGGAGTGGGACAATTGAGGACGTGTCCCGATCAACGGTGATCGTCGGGGCCGGCATCAGCGGCCTGGCCACCGCTCACTATCTGCAGCAACGAGGGTGCGCCGTCACCGTTCTCGAAATGTCCAGGCACATCGGGGGGAAGATCCGCACGGCTGATGTGCTCGGCTTGGCGGTGGACACCGGTCCGGACGCCTTTCTGGCACGCGGCGCCGATCTGCACCAGCTCATAGATGACCTCGGTCTGACATCGGAGATCGTCGAGCCGCAGACCAGTGGCTCCTACATCTGGTCGCGCGGACGTCTGCGACGGCTGCCACCCGGCATGGCGTTCGGCCTGCCGGAAAGGCTGTGGCCGCTGCTGCGCAGTGGGCTGCTCTCGCCGACCGGTGTGGCCCGGGCCGGACTGGATGTCGTGCTGCCGACCACGCGCCTGGGCGCTGATCCGTCGATCGCGGACCTGGTGCGCCCGCGCTTCGGCACCGACGTCTACCGTCGGCTCGTCGAACCGCTGCTGGGCGGAGTGCATGCCGGGGATCCCGCTCGCCTGAGCGCCCGCAGCACCGCCCCGGAGGTCTACGCCTTGGCGGACGGGCATCGCAGCGTCTACCTGTCGCTGCGCAGACGGCGAGCCGCAGCACCGCGCCCGAGCGGCAGGCCAGCCGCCCCACTGGTCACGGTGAACGGGGGCCTGGGCCGGCTGGTCGAGGCCCTGACCGCGAGTCTGGGCGAGAGTGTGGTGCACACCGGGGTGGGAGTCGAAGGCCTCACCTCCCGCGGCGACGGCTGGCGCCTCGACACCAACAAGGGCACCCTGGACGCCGATGCCGTCGTCCTGGCGATCCCCGCCTACGGCGCCGCTGACCTGCTGCGACCCTTGTCCGCCGAACTGGCGGCCACGCTCGACGCGATCCGGTATGTGGATGTCGCCAACGCGACCCTGGCCTACCCGCGACACGAGGTCCCTGATCTGCCACCCGGTACCGGGTTCCTGGTCCCACCGGTCGAGGGCGAGTTCATCGTCGGCTGCACCTGGCTGACCAACAAGTGGCCGTACTTGCGCAATGACGACCTCGTGCTGATCAAATGTATGGTCGGTCGCGACGGGGACACCCGATGGCTGCACTACAGCGACGACCAGATCATCGAAGGGGCCCGCGAGGGCCTGTCCCGCATACTCGGGATCCAGGCTGACCCGATCGCCAGCCATGTCCGCCGCTGGCCCCAGGCCATGCCCCAGTACACCGTCGGGCACAGCGAACGGCTCGCCGCCATCGACCGGCACCTGGCCGGCCTTCCTGGCCTGTACGTGACGGGCGCGGCCTATCGAGGGGCCGGTCTGGCGGCGTGTACCACCCAGGCCGCAGCCACGGCCCGAGCCATCACCGAAGGAGGATCGCCATGACGCTGCGCACGGTCAACTACGACCAGCGGCCCATGCTGGTGTTCTGGGAGGTGACCAGGGCCTGCCAGCTGGCCTGTCAGCACTGCCGCGCCCGCGCCACCCCCAACGCGCTACCCGGTGAACTCAGTCACGCCGAGGGGATCGCACTGATCGACCAGGTGGCCGGCTTCGGGCGGCCCTACCCGATCCTGGTGCTGACCGGCGGCGACTGCCTGTTGCGGCCCGACGTCTTCGAACTGGTCGATCACGCCACAGACCTGGGGATTCCGGTCGCGATGTCGCCATCGGTGACGCCCAGGCTCACCGCGTCGGCGATCGACAGCATGGTCGAGCGCGGCGTGAAGGCGGTGTCGCTGAGCCTGGACGGAGCCACGGCGGCCACCCACGACGGGGTACGCGGGATCCCCGGTCATTTCGAGCAGACCGTGCCCGCGATGCGCGCACTGGTGGGGGCGGGACTGAAGCTGCAGATCAACACCACGGTAATGCGCGCCAATGTGCACGAACTGGCCGCTATCGCCGAGATCCTGGCCGAGGTCGGGGTGCACATCTGGGAGGTGTTCTTCCTGGTACATGTCGGCCGGGGAGAGGCGATGGGGGCGATCACGGCCGAGCAGCACGAGCAGGTGTGCCACTTCCTGTACGACGCGTCCCACTACGGTTTCACGGTGCGCACGGTGGAAGCGCCCTTCTTCCGGCGGGTGGTCCTGTCCCGCCGAGCTGGCGCTGAGCCTGGCGGCGACCTGTACGAGCAGCTGGCCGGCGATCTCGTGCAGCGGCTGGGCCCGCCGATGGCACGCTCCGGGGTCCACACCGCCTCCACCCGCGACGGCAAAGGCATCGTGTTCGTGGCACACGACGGACAGGTGTACCCGGCCGGTTTCCTCCCGCTGGGGCTCGGCTCGGTCCGGGACACCCCGTTGGCCGACATCTACCGCGACGATCCGGTCCTGCGCAGGATCCGGGCGGCGGACTTCAGCGGCAGGTGTGGCGTGTGCGAGTACGCCGACCTGTGCGGAGGCTCACGGGCCCGGGCCTACGCGTCGACCGGTGACCCGTTGGCCGAGGATTCCGCCTGCGGGTACATACCCGCCTGATCCGGCCATGTGCCCATGACACGATCGACGGCGTGGACATCCTGGACATTCCGCTGCCCGCCTCGCACCCTGCCGGTCACGGCCTGCTGCGGATCCGGGGGACCGTCGCCGACGGCCTCGTGCAGCGGGCTGAGGTCGTCACGGGGCTGATGCACCGGGGGGCCGAGAAGTTGTTCGAGTCCCGTGACTACCGCCAGGTCCTGTCCTTGGCCAATCGGCACGACTGGCTCAGCAGCTTCGACGGGGAGGTATCGGCAGCACGGGTCATCGAGGATGCGCTGGGCATCGTCGTGCCCGCTCGGGCGCAGACCCTGCGCACGGTCGTCAGCGAGGTGTGCCGGATCAACCACCACCTCTACTGGCTGGGCGAGACCGTGCAGTCGGAGGCAATGCGGGCCGCCCGGGCGGACCTCACCGCCGCGCTGGACCTCGCTACCGGCTCGCGAATGCACCTGATGATCACCCGCATCGGCGGGCTGACCCGCGATATCGAGCGGCGCTGGGTCGACGAGTTGCCCCTGGCCGCGTGCGAAGCGGCCCTGCCCATGGAGGTGCCGGGGGCGGGGGTGGCCACATTGACCCGGGAGCAGGCGATCGATTACGCCACATCCGGGGTCGTAGCTCGCGCCAGTGGCTGGTCGCGCGACGCGCGCGACTACATCGAGCCGGTGGTGCGGTCGGACGGCGACGCGCACGCCCGCTTCGCCTGCCTGGCGGCGGAGATCCGCACCTCCATCGAATACCTGCGCCAGGTCGACCTACCCGAGGGACCCATCGATACGAAACTGCCACGCACGATCCGGCTGCCGGAGGGTGAGTATTACGGGGCGAGCGAAACGGCGTCTGGGATCAACGGCTGGTGGATCATCTCCCGTGGCGACGTCGTTGCCTGGCGCATGAAGATGCGCACGGCCAGCTTCAACAATGCCGCGGCCCTGGGGGCATGTCTGCCCGGGACCCGGGTCGAGGACCTGCCACTGGCACTCATGTCGTTCTTGTTGGTCGCTGGGGACATCGACAAGTAACTCACCGGGAATCTGCGGATCTGGTTGGGCCCGACTGCCCGCGGGCTCATTTCCGACCGATCACGGTCGAACGCCAACCAGCTGTGTAGACCGTTGCCGGGTCGGCACCGACCACATCTGGTTGGATCCTGGCGGTTTGACGGAAATCTCAACCAGTGACACACCGGACGGGTCCGAATTGCCGCTTTTGCACCGCGTGGCGTATTCACATCTGGTTGATCATGGTCGAACGCCAACCAGATGTGGACGCCCAATCGCTAGAGGAGACCCTTCTCCTGAAGGAACGCTGTCGCAACCTTCTCGGGTGACTGCCGGTCGATCTCAACCTGCTGGTTCAGCTGCTGCAACTCGTCGGTCGTCAGCGCCGACGACACCTTGTCCAGCGCACTGGTGATGGTGTCGGTCACCGCGGGTGTGTACAGCGCCGGCAGGATGTTCTCCGCCGTCTGCAGACCCTTGTCGTCCTCGAGCACTACGAGATCATTCGCCGCGACAGACCCGGATGAGGAGAACACGAGACCGACGTTGACCTTGCCCTGCTTGAGAGCCTGAATCGTCAGCGGGCCGCCGGCATCCAGCGGGACGAACGAGCCGACCTTCACGTTGTAGGTCTGTTCCAGGCCGGGCTGGCAGAACGGGCGCTTCGGGCACTCCGGCGGACCACCCAACGTGATCGGGTTGGCCTGGCTGTACTCACCGAGCTGCGTCAGCGACTGCAGGCTGTTCTGCGAGGCGAAGTCGGCGGTGACCGCGAACGCGTTCTGGTCCTGTGCCGGCGAAGGGGTGAGCAGCGTCAACCCCTGCTGCTCGGCCAGCGGTGTCACGGCTGTGAACGTGGCATCGGGGTCCCCGGTGGCCAACTGCTCCGCGTCGGCACCGTTGACCTCCTTGTTGAGGAACTCCGTCAGGCTGCCCAGGTACTCGGGTGTGAGCTGCACCTCGCCCTTCTCCAGCGCTGGCACGATGACCTCGCGGGTCGTCAGTTCCTTGATGGAAGCATCCACACCATTCGCTTCCAGCACTTGCTGGTACATCGAGGCGAGGATCTTGGTCTCCGAGAAGTTGGTGGTGGCGATGGTGATGGGTCCGCCGCCGCCGGGAGAGGCACTGCTGTCCGCGGTGTCACTCCCCCCCGACGAGCAGGCAGTCAAAAGAACCGCTGCCGCTGCCAACACTGCAAACTTGCGTCCAGGAATCATGCGCTCCATCCAATCACACAGGAATCTCCTGCTCAGCGATCTCAGCCCTGCTGGCTGATCGCAAACCCTTGGGCGTCACCACACGTTGCACCTGCGACAGCCCCAGTTCGGCAACCACTGCTAGCCCAGCCGTCAGAATGGCGCCCGCGATGATGAGCGTGTTGTCCTGCAGAGCAAATCCGTCGACGACGTAGCGACCCAGGCCGCCACTGCCCACCAAAGCAGCCAGCGAGGCGGTCGCGACCACCTGCACCGTGGCTGTACGGATGCCTGCCGCGATCAATGGCACTGCTAACGGCACTTCCACCCGCGACAGGATGCCCATCGGCCCCATCCCCATACCCCGGGCCGCATCACGCACCTCATCGTCCACTCCGGCCAGGCCCGTGTACGTGTTGGTCAACACAGGCGGAATGGCGAAGAGCGCCAGTGCGAGGATCGCCGCAAGGTTGCCGATCCCGATCTCCGGGATGGAAGCCAGGATGGTCAGCACGCCCAGGGTGGGCACGGCGCGTCCCACGTTGCCGATGTTGGTGGCCAGGAACATGCCCTTGCGCAGATGGCCGAGGACCAAGGCGATGGGCAACGCGATCACCAACGCGATGATCATCGCGTACATGCTGATCTGGACCTGCTCCCACGTGCGCACCGGGATCCCGTTCTCCCCCGTCCAGTTGGCCGGGTCGGTGAACCACTCGATGACGTTCATGAGGCCTGCCGCCGTGTCCACGGCAGAGTCAGTTTCTCCACCAGCAGCAGCAAAAGCTCGAAGAAGACCGCGAGGATGACGCAGCCCAGGGTGGCCGTCATGATCTGGGCATGCCAGAAGTTGTTCTGGAAGCCCGACAGGATCAGCGTCCCGAAGCCCCCGTAGCCGACCAGGGCGCCGATCGTGACCATCCCGACCGTGCTGACGGTGGCGATCCGGATACCCGCCAGGATCGTCGGCATCGCCAATGGCAGGGACACCCGCGTGAGGATCTGCCGCTCCGTCAGACCCATGCCGGTCGCGGCGTCCAGCACATCGCCGGGCACCTCCTGCAGTCCGACGACGATGTTGCGCAGCACCACCAGCAGGCCGTAGACCGCCAAGGCGATGATGACGGTCCACGGGCTGAGGCCGAACACCGGCCACAACAACGAGATCAGGGCCAGCGATGGGATCGTGTACAGCACCCCGGACAGGCCCAGGATCGGGCCGGTAAGCACCGGTAGTCGCCTGATCAGGACCGCCAGTGGAATGGCCACGAGGATCGCGAGCAGCACCGAACCGACCGTCAACCCCAGATGCTCCCGGCCGGCGGCCACCAGTTCGGGCCAGTAGTCCTGCACGTAGGACCAGGACAGCCAGGGATTACTCGCGTCCCCCACAGTCGCCGACATGGCCCGACCGTAGCGCAGACGCGGCAAATCTCACCACCGCCAGCGGTCCTTGGTGCGCTACCGTCGCCTGCATGATCTCCCTGCAGGACGTCACTAAGCAGTACCCCGACGGGACCGTGGCGGTGAGTGAACTGACTCTCGAGGTCGATGAGGGGGTGATCTGTGCGCTCGTCGGGCCTTCCGGCTGCGGCAAGACGACCACGATGCGCATGATCAACCGTTTGATCGAGCCCACGAGCGGACGCATTCTGGTCGCTGGCGATGACGTGACCTCGCTCGACGTGCGGCAACTGCGGCGCCGGATCGGGTACGTCATTCAAAACGCAGGGCTCTTCCCCCACTACACCGTGCGAAAGAACGTCGCGACGGTCTGCCGACTACTGGGGTGGGACAAGGCGAAGACCGCCTCCCGCGTGGACGAGATGCTGGACCTGGTCGACCTCGACCCGGCCACATTCGGGGACCGCTACCCCCACCAGCTCTCCGGTGGCCAGCGCCAGCGGGTCGGTGTGGCCCGGGCCCTGGCGGCCGACCCCCCGGTCCTGCTGATGGACGAGCCGTTCGGCGCGGTGGACCCGATAGCGCGCGAACGTCTGCAGGACGAGTTCCTGGCGCTGCATCAGCGTGTCCACAAGACGGTGGTCCTGGTCACGCACGACATCGACGAGGCGGTCAAACTCGGGGACCGGATCGCGGTCATGAAGCAGGGCGGTTTCCTCGAGCAGTTCGACAGCCCGGCAGCGGTGCTGGGCTTCCCTGTGAACGACTTTGTCGCCGACTTCGTGGGCTCTGACCGGGCCATCAAACGGCTGCGGGTCAGCCCCATCCCGACGCTGACGTCAGAGCAGGTACCCGGCGGTCCCGGTGTGCTGGACGTGGCCCCGGACGCATCGCTCTACGACCTGTTGGCCGCGGTCCTGCAGGCCCCGGACAGCCTCGTGCGCGTCAATGGCCAAGCGGTGCGCCTGGGCGACATCGACCGGCTGATGCGCGACTCGGCCGTCTGATCGGCGCACCTCAGGGGCGACTGAGGGTTGTTCCTGGCAGAAGATGACGATTGCTGCAAGCAGGATGCCGGCGGGGGTGGTTGCGGGTGTTCTGTCGTAGCGACTGGCGATCCGTCGTGGAGTTGTCTGAAGGCCCGCTCCACCGGCCAGGGACGATGTCAGTAGCAGGGACGCTTCGTGCGCCCCACTGACATCTTCGGCTGCTCGAGACGCCCGGCCAGGGACGATGTCAGTAGCGAGGACTTTTCGTGCGCCCCACTGACATCATCGGCTGCTCGAGACGCCCAGCCAGAGACGATGTCAGTAGCGAGGACTTTTCGTACGCACCACTGACATCTTCGCCTGCTCGAGACGCCCAGCCAGAGACGATGTCAGTAGCAGGGAATTTTCGTGCGCACCACTGACATCTTCGGCTGCTCGAGGGCGCCCGGCCAGGGACGATGTCAGTAGCGAGGACTTTTCGTGCGCCCCACTGACATCTTCGCCTGCTCGAGACGCCCAGCCAGAGACGATGTCAGTAGCAGGGACTCTTTGTACGCACCACTGACATCTTCGCCTACTCGAGGCGCCGGGCCAGAGACGCGCACTCTACGTGCGTCCTCATGACCTGCTCAGAATCGCGAGGCCACACCCACGCACCGACAGCTAGGTCTGCGCGAAAAGCCCACGGTCATCGGCACGCCAGGTCTGTCAGGCGCTAGGAGCCTTCGTGCTCGCGGATATAGGTCGCGAAGCGAGCGACGAACAGCGGCTCCATGTCCCCAACCCGCTCGTGGCCAAATGCCTCTTTGGCTGCGTCGATGACCCCGAGTAGCGAGCCTGAGATGTCCCCCAGCGAACCGCCCTCGTCGGAGACGTTCTCCAGCGACGGAGTATGGGCCAACAGGTCGTAGAAGAAGCCGATGTCATGGCGCTTCTCGGCCACTTTGAAAGCCCTGTGACGCAGTTCTTCGTACGGGAGATCCTCGAGTTGGTCGGCCATGGCTGCACTCTACCCAAGCGCCGGCGGACCCAAAGCCGCACCTAACGCACGCGCGGATGCACCCAATCGGCGGCGCTGTCGGTCTCGGTCGTGCCATCGTCGTCATCGTCACTGCCGTCCTTGATGCGGCAGATCCGCTCCAGCCAGAGGGCGGCTGCCACAACAAGCACCGCAGTCACGACTGCGATAGCGGAGGCGATGCCGCGGGCCCTGGCCGCTTCGATCCACCACTGCCCGACGAACCAGACGAGGAATCCCACATATACCCCGGCTGCGATGGCGCCCGTACGCGAGGCCGCCATGGCCAGGGCCGCGGTGCGGGTGGCGACGAACGGATCGACCTGCCCGTCGCGCAGCTTGCGCCGCATGCCCAACGCCCAGAAGAGCAGAGCCAGCGCCAGGATGGCCAGCGTCGCCGGTGCGGTCCACGGCACGGGCATACCCCGCCCCGCGAACCTGTCAACAAGGTCCGCGACGACCCAGCCGCCCACAGCGCTCACCGCGGCCAGCGTGAAGAGCAGCCGCAGACTCGTGGGGGTCACTGGTCAACCATAAGCAGTAATGCCCCCAAACGCCGAATCCCCTGCGTGGGCAGGCCAGCGGCCACCGCCCCCACGGTCCGGCCGTCCGGAAGCAGAAAACCGGGATCCACCTGCGCCCACGGCACCATCACAAACGCCCGCTCGAGGGCGCGCGGATGGGGCAGGGTGAGCACCGGATCTTCGCTGACGAGGTGCCCGTATGCGAGGACGTCGACATCCAGCGTGCGCGGCCCCCAGCGCACCTCACGGGTACGACCCCTGCCCTGCTCGGCGTCGTGCGCGCACCGCAGGACTGCCATCGGGTCCGCCTCCGTGTGCAGCACCACAACGGCGTTGTAGTAGTCCGGCTGTTCCGGACCGCCGACCGGGTCGGTTCTGTACACGTCGGACAACGCCACGATCGTCCCCACCGCAGTCAACGTCTCCACCGCGAACTGCAAGGCGGCCAGCCGGTCACCCAGGTTCGCTCCCAGGGATAGCGCCACGGTGGTCATCGGGTGACGGTCACCACCACGTCGTCGAAGATCTCGGTGACTGGCGCGTACGGTTTGTGTACCGAGACCGTCACCTCGATGACCCCTTCGAATGCCTTGACGCGCTGCGCGATGCGTTCGGCGAGCGTTTCGATGAGGGCGAACGGCGGGCCGGTGATGATCTCCACCACGGCGGTCGCGACCGCACCGTAGTCCACGGTGAGCGCCAGGGCGTCGGACCGGGCAGCCGGTGCGACATCCACACTCATCAACACGTCCACGATGAATGTCTGGCCCATCTCCTGCTCGAAGCCGAGCACGCCGTGAAAGCCGCGAGCTCGCAGTCCCTTGATCGCCACGGTGTCGCTCATCGCGCCTCCTGCCATGCCTGGACGACCTTGATCGCATCCACACTGCCTCGAACGTCGTGCACCCGCACTCCCCATACGCCGGCGACGGTGAGCAGGGTCGTCACCGCTGTGGTTGCGGCGTCCCGCTGCGCCACCGATCGCTGAGGAGGCAACAGCGCACCCAGGAACCGTTTGCGGCTCGCACCGACCAGCACCCGCGGCCCGATGTCCATGATGTGCTGCAGCCCCGCCAGCAATTGCCAGTTGTGCTCAGTCTCTTTGGCGAAACCGAGCCCGGGATCCAGAATGACCCGGCGGGGATCGATGCCAGCCATGATGCACGCCGCCAACCGTTGCTGCAGCGCGGCGGCGACATCCTCGACCACGTCGTCGTAAGTGGTGAAACCGTGCATCTGCGCGGAATGGGCCCGCCAATGCATGGCCACGTACTCGAGACCGAGCTCAGCGACCATGGGCAACATGTCCGGGTCGGCCAACCCCCCGCTCACATCGTTGACCATCGTCGCTCCGGCGGCCGCGCACGTCCTGGCGACGGCAGCGCGGGTGGTGTCGATGCTGACGGGCACCGCCTTGGCCGCCAGCGCCTCGACGACGGGCACGACCCGTTCGAGTTCGACCTCGAGCGGCACCCGTTGGGCTCCCGGACGGGTGGATTCACCCCCAACATCAATCCAGGCCGCTCCGTCGGCGGCCATCCCGACCCCCGCTTCAATGGCTGCGGCCAGCGTCGGATACCGCCCACCATCGCTGAAGGAGTCCGGCGTGACGTTCAGCACGCCGACGACGACGGTCACCGGGCCAGGATCAGCGACATTGCCTCGGCCCGAGTGGCCGAGTCGCGCAGTTGTCCCCGTACGGCGCTGGTTGTCGTGGTTGCACCCGGCTTACGGATCCCGCGCATCGCCATACACAAGTGCTCCGCTTCGATGACGACGATCACCCCGCGCGGGGTGAGGATCTCTTGTAGGGCGTCGGCGATCTGGGTGGTCAGCCGCTCCTGAACCTGCGGGCGTTTCGCGTAGACGTCAACAAGGCGGGCGAGTTTGCTCAGACCTGTGATCCGTCCGTTCTCAGCCGGGATGTAGCCGACATGCGCCTTTCCGAAGAACGGCACCAAATGGTGCTCGCAGTGGCTCCACAATTCGATGTCGCGAACGAGGACCAGTTCGTCGTGCGCGAGGTCGAAGGTGGTGGACAGGATCTCCTCGGGCACCATGCGCATGCCGGCGAAGACCTCGGCGTACATACGCGCGACGCGCGCCGGAGTGTCCAGCAGGCCATCTCGATGCGGGTCCTCACCCACAGCCAGGAGAAGCTCCCGGATGGCGGCCTCGGCCCGCTCCTGGTCGAACTCTGGGATCTCTCGCGGCGGCAGACTGATCGGGTCGGTCACCGTTCCAGTGTGATGCACGGCGCTTCGCCGCGCCTGCCGAGGCTGGGCTAATGGCTGCCGCGGGTACTGACGATAAGGCGATATGCGCACTCTTCTGACAGCCGCGGTGGTGGCATTCGGACTCACCGCTATGACCGTCCCCGCACAGGCACTCTCCTGGCAACCGTGTGGTGATGGAGGGCAATGTGCCACGTTGTCAGTGCCGGCGAACCGGACGAAGCCCGGGGGCCGACAGATCGATCTTGCCCTGGCCCGCCACCAGGCGACTGGTCCGGACCGCATCGGCTCCCTGGTGTTCAACCCTGGGGGGCCGGGTGGGTCCGGCACGGACAGCATCGACTTCGTGTGGGAACTCCTGCCTGAGCCGGTAAAGGCCCGATTCGACCTAGTGACCTGGGATCCGCGCGGGATCAACAAGTCACGGCCGAACCTGGACGACTGCCGCGGGGCGCCGCTGCGCCTGCCGGCGACGGGACCGGTCGCGTGGGAGCAGGTCGCCCGTGGCTTCATGCAGGACATCCGCGCCGCGAACCGTGCCTGCCAGCGCTCCCGACCGGCGGTCGTGAGGCGTACCAGCACCAACGCGAATGTCGCTGATCTCGACCGCATCCGGGCCGCTCTGGGCGACCGCAAACTCAGCTACTGGGGAATGAGTTATGGCACCCGCATCGGATACGTGTACGCGCTGACGCACCCGAAACGGGTACGAGCGCTCGTCCTGGATGGTTCCATCGATCCCGCCAGCACCATCCTCAGCCTGGCCGAGGGTGCGCCCGGCCCTGATCAGGCGTTCGGCCCGTTCGCCGACGCCTATCCCGTCGCTCGCCGACAGTTCAACGCGCTGCAGAAACGCCTCGCCCGAGCCACCGTGCGGCTGCCGGATGGACAGACCTTCGACCGGTGGGTCCTGCGCGACATGGTCTTCAACAACGTGGCCCAGCAAGCCGCCTACCCCTATATCGCGCAGTTCCTGCAGTTGGCCCACGACGCGGTGGTGGACGGCAAACGCAAAGCCCGAGGGCAGTTGGCCGCGACCACCAAGCGCGTCATCGAGCAGCGCATCCGCAGTGGTAACGCCGGTGGGGCGTTCGCGGTGACCAACTGCAACGACTACCCGGACCGGCCGTCTCTGGGCCAGGCCATGCCGATCATCGAGCAGCAAGTGGCGCTGGGACCGAATTTTGGTGGCGTGCTCGCCATTCAGTACGCCTTGGGCTGCACAGGCCTGAAACTGGACCCCGACCCCGTTCCCACGATCACTGGCCGCGGTTCGAACGTGCCCGTGCTCGTGCTCGGGGCCAGCCGGGACGGTTCCACAGTGAATTCATGGACGGCACGGATGTCTCGGGCGTTCCCTCGCTCCCGCACGGTGACCTATGCCGGCGGCCAGCATGTGACCTGGGGTTTCGCCGGATCGGCATGTGTCGACGACGTGGTGAATACATACATGCTGACTGGGCAGTTGCCGCTCGCAGATGTCGGATGTTCGAACTCGGCGGGCTGACGAGGCGAAGAATTCGCGAGGTGTTGGCCCGAAACGGCGGGGGAAAGGCCAACCACGCCTGAATGCCTGCGCCGATGTTCGCCGTCAGCACCTAGGCCCTGATCCTGCGCCGGCGGTGAGCAATTCGGCAGGTGTTGCTGCGACACGCCGAGCGGAATCGCACCTTCCGCCCAATCCCGCAGCCACCTCACGCTGGCCGTTCAGCGTCGCCTGGGCGGCCTCAGACCGGCTGGTCCGGATAGGCGACGTGAGCACCGGCCCCATTGCCGTTTGATGAGGGGACGTCCACCGGCCCACGCTCGTGCGGGCGACGCCGGGCGGAACCCGTCCAGGCCGGACGCGCATCACGGCGCCGGATGTCGGAGAAGATCGCAGCCACCTGCGCCTTGTCCAGCGTCTCCTTCTCCAGCAACTCCACGACGAGCCGGTCGAGGATGTCTCGGTTGTCGAACAGGATCTCGTAGGCCTCTTGATGTGCCTGCTCGATCAGCGCCCGCACCTCCTCATCGATCGCCGCGGCGATCTCCTCGGAGTAGTCCCGGACATGGCCCATGTCGCGGCCCAGGAACACCTCGTTCTGCTCCTGGCCGTAGCGGATCGCGCCGAGCCGCTCGGTCATGCCGTACTGGGTGACCATGGCCCGGGCCACCGTCGTCGCCTTCTCGATGTCGTTCGACGCGCCGGTGGTCGGGTCGTGAAAGACCATCTCCTCCGCCGCGCGCCCACCGAGCATGTACGACAGCTGGTCGAGCATCTCGTTGCGGGTGGTGGAGTACTTCTCCTGGTCGGGCAGCACCATGGTGTACCCGAGGGCGCGACCCCGCGGCATGATCGTGATCTTGTGCACCGGATCGCTGTTGGGCTGCGCGGCGGCGACCAGCGCGTGGCCGCCTTCGTGGTAGGCGGTGATGAGGCGCTCGTGCTCGTTCATGACGCGCGTGCGCTTCTGGGGACCGGCAATGACGCGGTCGATCGCCTCATCGATGATCTCGGGCGTGATCAGAGTCTGGTTGACGCGCGCGGTCAGCAGAGCCGCCTCGTTGAGCACGTTGGCCAAGTCGGCACCCGTGAACCCGGGTGTGCGCCGGGCAATATTGGCCAGGTCGATGTCCGGGGAGATCGGCTTGCCCTTGATGTGGACGCGCAGGATGTCCTCGCGGCCCTTCAGATCGGGGCGTTCCACGGCGATCTGCCGGTCGAACCGGCCCGGCCGCAGTAGCGCCGGATCGAGGATGTCCGGACGGTTGGTCGCAGCGATCAGGATGACACCGCCGGAGACGTCGAACCCGTCCATCTCCACGAGGAGCTGGTTCAGGGTCTGCTCCCGCTCGTCGTGACCCCCGCCCAGGCCGGCACCGCGGTGTCGCCCGACGGCGTCGATCTCGTCGACGAAGATGATCGCCGGGGCGTTGGCCTTGGCCTGCTCGAACAGGTCGCGCACCCGCGATGCGCCGACACCGACGAACATCTCGACGAAATCGGAACCGGAGATCGAGTAGAACGGCACTCCCGCCTCGCCAGCGACGGCTCGCGCCAGCAGGGTCTTGCCGGTTCCGGGCGGGCCGTACAACAACACGCCCTTGGGGATCTTGGCGCCGACAGCCTGGAACTTGGCTGGCTGGGCGAGGAACTCCTTGATCTCCTCGAGCTCCTCGACGGCCTCATCCTCACCAGCCACATCGGCGAACGTGGTCTGTGGCATGTCTTTCGTGATGGCCTTCGCCTTGGACTTGCCGAAGTTCATGATGCGGGAGCCACCACCCTGCATCTGGCTCATGAAGAAGAAGAGCAGCGCAACGATCAGGACCACGGGCAGCAGCGAGACGATCAGCGTGACGAAGATGTTGTCGCGAGGGACCTCGACGGTGTAGCCATCAGGGAGTTGACCGGCGTCCTTCTTGGCCTGCAGTTGGTTCTGCAGTTCCAGGCCCTGACCGGTGATGTACTCCGATCGGACCTTGGAGTCGTCCTGCAGCGTCAGTTCGATCCGCTGCTCCCGATCGATCAGGGTCGCAGACTTGGCCTGGTTCTGCTCGATGTAGTCAACCGCCTGCCAGGTGTCCACATCTTTGACACCTGAGGCATTGGACACCAGGGAACTGCCGAGCAGCACTAACAGCACTGCCAGCAGGACCCACAAGAGGGGCCCGCGCGCAACCCGCTTCATATTCATCTCCTCGAGGATAGAACGCGCGTGCACGGCGTGCTCATTCCCGTACCTGAAGCGAACGTTCGTTCCGCTGTCAGCGTGAGGGTTCCTGAGCTATCCGGAGCCTCAGCCCTCGTATACGTGCGGCGACAGTTTCGCCACACAGTCCAGATTGCGGTACTTCTCGGCGTAGTCCAAGCCGTATCCCACCACGAAGTCGTTGGGGATGTCGAAACCCAGATAACGCACATCGACCTCAGTGCGCATGGCATCAGGTTTACGCAGCAGGGTGAGCACCTCGACGCTGGCCGTCCCCCGGGACCGCAGGTTGCGCAGGAGCCACGACAACGTCAGCCCGGAGTCGAGGATGTCCTCGACGATCAGGACGTGCCGCCCTCCCAGGTCTGAGTCGAGATCCTTGAGGATGCGCACAACACCCGAACTCTTGGTGCTCGATCCGTAGGAGGAGACCGCCATCCAGTCCATCTCGACCGGGATGGACAACGCCCGCACGAAATCGGCGACCACCATCACAGCGCCCTTCAGCACCCCGACGACCAGCAGATCCTTGTCGAGATAGTCGACATCCACCTGCGACGCCATTTGACGGAGCCGGGTCTGCAACTCCTCAGCCGTGATCAGCACGCCCTCGAGTTCGCCGTCCAGATCCTTAACGTGCATCGTCCCTCCAGGCCGTTCGGTGCAGCACTAGCCTGCCAGACTCCCGGGCTGCGCGGACACCGCCTGGCAGATGAATCGGTCCTTGGCCATGCCAGTCTTCGATCAAGGAGGCAACGGCCTGCAGATGCTCGCGGTTCAATGCGGCAGGCGGGCAGCCAGCATCCAGCGACAAAGACCTGATCACGCGCATAAGAACGGCCCGGGGCAGGGCGGCCAGGGCCGCCACATCGTCGGTGTGCGCGTGCTTGGCCCACAGATCCAGCGCGGCGTTGTCCTCGCGCAGCAGAGCGGCCGACCGGGCCAGACCAAGCGTCACACCGGGTCCGAGATCTTCCACCAGTGCAGGCAGCCCATGCTGGCGCAGGCGGGATCGAGCGTACCGGGGGTCGGTGTTGTGGAGATCCTCGTGCGGCTGCAGCCCCGCCTGCGCGCAGGCGGCCCGCAAGAGTTCTCGCCGCAGCGCCAGCAGCGGCCTGCGCAGGTCACCTTCCACCGGCGCCATGGCTTGCAGGGAACGCGACCCCGACCCACGGGCCAGGCGCAGCAGGACCGTCTCTGCCTGGTCGTCCAGGGTGTGGGCCAGCAGGATCGGCAGGCCGTCGGCGATCTCTCGCAGGGCTGCGTATCGCGCCGTGCGCGCCGCGGCCTCCGGACCACCGTGGGTGCCGACCTGCACACGCCGGACGGTGACGTCCAACCCCAAACCTCGGCACAGCTGGGCTGCCGTCAGCGCGATGTCCGCGGAATCGTTCTGCAGACCGTGATCGATGATGGCGGCCCGCATGGGCCAGCGCAGCATCGCCGATCCAGCCGCCAGCGCCAGGGAGTCCGCGCCGCCAGAGCACGCCACCAGCGCTGGGCCTTTGATCGCGGCGGCCACCGCCTGGCGCACTACCAGCAGAGGTGAGCTCACAGCCGCTGCAGCCACACCTGCGGGTTCTCGATCTCGACGCGCGTCGGTAAGTTCTGCGGGCGTTCCCAGACCTGGTTCAACCGATCCATCCCCCCGTCGGCCAGCACCGCGCGCACGAAGGTCGCGCCTTGGGCGTACTGCCGGGCCTTGAGGTCCATCGCCAGCACCTTGCGCAGCAAACCCTCCCAGCCGCTCGTGCCGGCGGCCCGGCGCTGCTGGAAGGCACCTCGGATGAAGCGCACGGTCGGGATCGCCTGCGGCCCTACCTCGTCCATGACCACGTCCGCGTGTCCCTCGAGCAGGCTCATCACCGCGGTAAGCCGGTCGAAAACCACTTTCTGTTCGGGGCTCTGCAGCGCCCCCACGATGCCGTCGCTTTGCGTGTCCGACCGCACGGACTTCACGGCGGCACCCAATCGCCCCAGCAGTTCACCGGTGGTCATGTCGGATAGCCGCATGTACTCATGGATGTTGGTGAGCAAGTGCTCGGTGAGCCAGGGCGCGGCGGCGAACTGGATGCGGTGGGTCTGCTCGTGCACACACACCCACAGCCGGAAGTCGCGCGGCACCGCCCCGAGTTGGCGCTCCACGCTGACGATATTGGGAGCCACCAGCAGCAGGCGCGGATCGTCGGGGGTGAAGATCTCGAACTGCCCAAGGACCCGGCTGCCCACGAACCCCAGAACGAGGCCGAGCTGGGCACCGGTGGCACGACTTCCGATCTCCCGGGTCCAGGCCGAACCTTTCTGCAGCCGCTGCGTGAGGGGGTCACTGATCCGAGCGAAGGAGTCCACATTGCTGCGGATCCATTCCGGGCGGTCCACAACCTGGACCTTGCTGGCGATATAGGCGTCGAGGCCGGTCGTCTCCTGCACCAGCGGGGTGGCCTCACCGGCCAGGTAGTACAACTCGGCGACGGTCTGGCTGGCCTCATCGGCGGTCAATTGCGGTCCACCGCCCACGATGCGCGCCCCCAGGGAGGCGGCAAGGTTCCAGTCAACAGAGTCGGCCATAGTTCGACAGTAACCCGAGAACGGCGCCCGCCTTACTTGGCCGTGAACCGCCAGGAAGCGACCGGGCCGAGACCGGAGGCCCCTGTGGCGCGTACCTGCAGCGTGTACTTCTTACCCTTCTTGAGCTTTGTCAGCGAGACGCCAGGGTTGCTGAGGTAACTCCACTTGGTCCACTTCTTGCCGACTTTGAGTCGGGCGCGGTAGGCCTGCGCTCCGGTGACCGCGGGCCAGCGCACGATGGCTTTGCCCTTCTTCCAGGTGAAGGACTGCTGGGTGGGGGCAACCAGTGCCGCGGGAGTGCCCGTTCCCCCGCCGCCCGGGTTGGGAGCGGGGCTGGAACCCGGGCTGACCGTGAGGGACGCGTCACCGTACAGCGGGTTCGGGATGATCGACGGACTCTGGAGCATTCGCGTGGACGTGAACAGGGTCTGGGCTGTCATGGGCCCGCTGGCCACGACCGGCAGGAAGATGTGAACGCTCTCACTGCCGCCCTCCAAGCCGGCGCTGATCGGGTAGGTGCCAAGGGGGATCGAGACGCCGGAGGCGCCGGTGGGGAACACCGCACACCCCGGGTTGCGGGTGGGTACGTAGCCGCTTTGGACGATGAAGCACGCCGGTTGGGCCGTCGCACCGGGCACGATTGACAGACCGTCAGGCAGGCTCACCTCCGGCAGGGCCGTGTCGACCGCTGACTGTGGCCAGGGCAGACCTGCCCAGACGTGAATGTAGAAGACCTCGCCCGCGGCGGGGGTCTGTGCCGGCACGTCGACGCCGGCCATGGCGTAGGTCATATAGGGGTAGTTCGGAAAGCCCGTGTACCTCTGATTGAAGCCGACCTGCCCGCGGGTCCACTCATCGAAGCGGAAGATCGCACCGGTGGGATCGGTGGCCGGCTCACCGATGGCTGCCTGGGCCGGGGAGGCGGCCAGCAACCCGCCGGCGAGAACCCCCGCGAAGATCACCTGAACGCGCATGACGATCAGGGTAAGCCCGAAGTCGGGGCCGTGGTAGGGGCCCTTCGGTCAGGGACAAATCTCGTCCTCAGTGCGATGATTGGGCGCAAGGTGCGATTCCCCGCGGCGTGTCGCAGCAACAACCGCCCAATTGCTCACCTCAGTTCTGGCGCACAATCTCCTCATGGCCTACTACCGACGGCGCCTGGCCCACATCCACGTCCAGGACTACACGGCCTACGCCACGGCGGCAGCCAGCCTGCTCGCGGCGCAACCCACCGGATCCGTGCTCGACCTGGGCTGCGGCGGCGGGGATCTGTATGCAGGCTTGCCGGGCTGGGACTACTTGGGAGTGGATGCCAGTCCGGACATGATCGCGCTGGCACGCTCGCGGTACCCAGGCGCCCGCTTCCAACTCGGTGATGCCATACATCTCCCGGCGGGCCAGGTCGATGCCATCGTGGCCGTCGGCGAGGTCCTGAACTACGCAACCGACCTCCCCGGGTTCATCCACTGGGCCCGGCAGGCCCGGCGCCATCTTCACCCAGGCGGTGTGGTGCTGCTCGACCTCGCCGGGCCGAGTCGGGCGGATCCGCAGCCGCAGACGCGCATAACCTCGACGTCGACCTACCAGATCGAAGTCACCGTGCAGGCCGACCCGCAACGACGGACCCTGACCAGGACCATCGTCGTGCGCGACGACGGGGGCTCGGAAACTGAAGCACATGTCCTGCACCTCATGGATCCCCTCGATGTGGTGGCTGCGCTGCGCGCGGCCGGCTTCGAGGTCACAGCGCTCGACCGATATGCCCCAGACCTGCGGTTCGCGCGCGGGTGGTCGGGATTCCTGGGCCGGGTGATACTCGATACATGAGACGTCTGTTTCCGGTGTTCCTGCTGGTGGCCATCATGTGGGTGCTGGAGGTCCTCGACGTGGTCCTGCCCGGCGACCTCGACGACTTCGGCATCGAAAGCCGGGAATCCGACGGCCTGACTGGCGTCGTGGCCGCACCCTTCTTGCACGCCGACTTCGCCCACCTCATGGCCAACACGGTGCCGTTCCTGATCCTCGGAGGTCTGGTCGCGTGGCGGTACTACCAGCGCTTCTGGGCCATCACCGGCGTCATCGTCGTGGGCAGCGGCCTGGGCGTGTGGCTCGTAGGGCCCGCCAACGCCATCACCATCGGTGCCAGCGGCGCCGTCTTCGGCTATTTGACCTTCCTGATGGCCGCGGGCGTCTTCACCCGGCACTGGGTGGACGTCCTGATCGGCCTGGGCGTGTTGTTCGTCTACGGGGGGCTGCTGCTGGGGGCCTTACCCTTC
>JAKOZM010000066.1 GCA_029779995.1 Actinomycetes bacterium | reverse complement strand
TCGGAAGATGTCAAGCAGTCTGAGACACGTGTCGTTACGCGGTCTGTATGAGGGCCTCCGGTGAGGGTTGGTTGATCCAGGCGGCCTGGGGCAGTTTGGGTGCCTGGGGTCGGCGGTTGCCGAATCGGTGCGGGTGGGTGGCGTGGGCGGCGTCGAGGGTGGCCTGGCGCTGGGCGCGGATCTCGGCGGCGGTGCCGAAGTGGACCGACGCGGGGGTATGAAGTCCGATCCCGGAGTGTCGGTGCTCGTGGTTGTAGTAGGTGAAGAACGCCTCGCAGAACGTGCGGGCGTCGGCCAGAGAGCCGAACGCGTCGGGGAACACGGGGGCGTACTTCAAGGTCTTGAACGCCGACTCGCTGTAGGGGTTGTCGTTGCTGACCCGTGGTCGGGAGTGGGAGCGGTCCACGCCCAGGTCGAGCAGGAGCTGGGCGACGGGCTTGGAGGTCATCGAGGTGCCTCTGTCGGCGTGGACCGCGTCGGGGATGCCGTGCAGGCCGAATGCCTCCTCGAGCATGGTCTTGGCGATCTGCGAGTCCTCGCAGGCTTGGACGGTCCAAGCCACGACGTAGCGGGAGAAGATGTCGAGCACGACGTAGAGCTGGAACCAGATCCCACGGCCGGGGCCGCGGAGTTTGGTGATGTCCCACGACCAGACTTGCCCGGACTTGGTGGCCAGCAGTTCGGGCTTCTTCTTCGCCGGATGGACCGCCTGCCGGCGACGTTCCCCGGCTGCGTCGTTGCGGCGCAGGATCCGGTGCATCGTGGACATCGAGCACAGGTAGGTGCCCTCGTCCAGCAGCGTGGCCCAGGCTTGGGAGACGCTCTTGTCACAGAACCGTTCGCTGGTCAGCACGGCCAGCACCTGGGCCTGCTCGGCCGGCGTGAGGGCGTTGGGTGGCGTGGGCCGCTTGGGTGCCGGTCCGTGGGCCGGCGGCTTCTTCGCTCGGTAGTGGCTGCCGCGGGGCCGGCCCAGCAACGCACAGGCGTGCTTCACCCCGACCTGCTCGGCGAGCTCGTCGACGGCGGGGTTGATCACCGCGGCCGCTTCGGCAGGTTCGTGCTCTCGGAGAGCATCTCCAAGAGCGCGTGTGCTTTTCCCACGATCTCCAACGCCGCCTTCGTCCGGACCAGCTCGGCCTCGGCCCTCTCTGCCCGGGCTCGCAGCTGCTCGACCTCCCGGTCGCGGCGGTCCCGGGTCTTCGGGCTCTTGGGTCCCAACGCCGCGGTCGCACCGGCCTCGGCAGCCTTGCGCCACTCGGTGATGTGGGATGAGTACAGGTGCTCGCGGCGCAGGATCGCGCCCCGCTCACCCCGGTCCGCCGTGTCGTACTCATCCAGGATCCGCGCCTTGTACTCCGCGGTGAACATCCGGCGCTTGGGCTGGTCAGCTCTCGGGGTCACCACCCCATCATCGAGGCGGGCGGCATCAGCCAACGTCATGGTCATCAGGTGTCTCGCTTCTCCGCCCCGTGCAGAGGGAAAGAACTCAGAAGGGGTGTCTCACCTCAGCCTGACGCACAGGG
>JAKOZM010000065.1 GCA_029779995.1 Actinomycetes bacterium | reverse complement strand
CTGCAGTCGCGTCCCATGGTCATCACTCTCGACACTGTCGAGCGCGGCGAGGTCGGTGCGGCGTTGGCGGACCCGGATCGATTCAAGGTCTTCGTTTTCACGGTGCAGTCGCTGTTGCGGCCTAACAAGGAGGATCGGCGGCGGGCGTTCCAGCCGCACGAGACGCTCGGGACGGCGGTGCGGACCTACTTGGAGTCCGCCGATGACCTGGTTGTTATCGCGGATGAGCATCACGTCTACTACTCGGGTTCGGCGAAGAAGTTCGAGGCGGCGATCACCGAGCTGTGCCCGCTGGCGACCATCGGACTGACGGCCACTCCGCACGCGGCGTCGGAGTCGAGGGTCGTCTACCGCTATCCGTTGTCGGAGGCGATCGCCGATGGGTGGGTGAAGATCCCCGTGCTCGTGACGAGGCAGGACGGCATCCATGACGTCCGGACCCAGCTCGCGGACGGTCTGACGCTGCTCGACGCGAAGCGGGAGGCGATGAGGGCCTACTGCGCACAGGTGCGGGGGCGGAAGTTCGCCGAGCCGGTGATGTTCCTTGTCGCGTCGACGATCGATGAGGCGACGGAGTATCGCGACCTGTTGATCGGTTCGGACATGTTGGGGTCGGCAGAGCAGGTGCTCCTCGTGACGTCAGAGGAGCCGGACGCCACATTGGCTTTGCTCGATCGACTCGAGGACCCGGACTCGCCGGTGCGTGCTGTGGTGTCGGTTTCGATGCTCAAGGAGGGGTGGGACGTCAAGAACATCTACGTCATCGCCTCTGTCCGGTCGATGGAGTCCAACCTGCTCACCGAGCAGATCCTCGGCCGCGGGCTGCGGCTGCCGTTCGGACAGCGGACCGGCAACCCGATGCTCGATACGGTCGAGGTCCTCTCGCACCGATCCTTCGCGTCGCTGTTGAAGCAGGCCAAGTCGCTGCTTGAACAAACCCTTGGTGACCGGGTGGACGAGGCGTCCGTCGTCGTCAATCCCCGTCTCGGCCAACACGCATCTGGTGCTGCCGTCGGGGAGCAGGGCGAGCTTCCGACAGACTTCGCGTTCCCCACGTCGGGGACAGTCGAGTTCGAGCTGCCGGGCGCGGCGGCCACAGATCCGA
>JAKOZM010000060.1 GCA_029779995.1 Actinomycetes bacterium | reverse complement strand
TGGGTCGGTTTTGTCGACTCCGATGGGGACATCGACCCCGCACATCTGGTGGAGTACCTGATCATCGGCCGGGAGACCGGGGCCGACATGGTCTATGCGAACAAGAAGCACAGCGGATCGATTTCGGCATCATCGCCGTTCCGCAAGTTGGTGTCGTTCGGCTTCTCGAGTCTCGTCGGCGCGTTGTTCTCCCTCGGGGTCAATGACACGCAGACCGGCTGCAAACTGATGCGGCGCGAGGTCATGGCCGATGTGTTGCCGCGGATGCGCGAGACGCGCTTCGCCTTCGATCTCGAACTGTTCGTTGCGGCGTCGTCGGCCGGCTACAAGACGGCCGTAGCGGCACCCGTCGAGCTCAAAGAGCGCCTGGCGGGTTCGAGCGTGTCGAAGTCAACCATCCTGCGCACTCTCAAGGATGCGCTCACAGTGCTCGCTCGCCGGGATTCCACCTCCACGTATGCGATGGCGGTGCGCCCGCAGAGCCAGGTGTTCACCAAACACGCCGGGGTGCCGGGCAGTCGGGCAAGCTGAGCCCGCTGCGGCACGCAGGGGAGTGCCTGAGGTCTCAGACGGCTACAGTCAACGGGGGACACACCTCGCCCGTATGTCAAAGGAGTAGTCGTGGACAACGACGATCACAGCGTGGACTTCGCTGAACTCGGTCTCAGTGATGCGCTGCTCACGACGTTGCGCGAGGTGGGTTACGAGACGCCCAGCCCGATCCAGGCTGCCACGATCCCGCCGCTGCTGGCAGGCCGGGATGTCGTCGGACTGGCTCAGACCGGTACCGGCAAGACCGCCGCCTTCGCCCTGCCCATCCTGCAAGGCCTCGACCCGCACCAGCGGACGCCGCAGGCGCTTGTTCTCGCCCCCACCCGGGAACTGGCTTTGCAGGTCTGTGAGGCCTTCGAACGGTACGCCGGGCACCTGCCACAGATCCGGGTCCTGCCGATCTACGGAGGCCAGGCCTACGGTCCGCAGTTGAGTGCCCTCAAACGTGGCGTCCATATCGTCGTCGGGACCCCGGGCCGGGTGATCGACCACCTGCGTAAAGGCACCCTGAACCTCACCGAACTGCGCTTCCTCGTCCTCGACGAGGCCGACGAGATGCTCAACATGGGGTTCGCCGAAGACGTCGAAACCATCCTGGCTGATACGCCTGCCAACAAGAATGTGGCCTTGTTCTCAGCCACGATGCCGCCGCAGATCCGGCGGATGGCTACTCGCTACCTCGACGAGCCGGTCGAGATCATCCTCAAGAGCAAGACGACGACATCGGCAAACACTGCCCAGCGGTACTTGGTCGTCTCCTATCCGCAGAAGGTCGAGGCGCTCACCCGGATCCTCGAGGTCGAGGCCTTCGACGGCATGATCGTCTTTGTCCGCACGAAGAACGAGACGGAGACTCTGGCCGAGAAGTTGCGAGCGCGCGGCTTCTCCGCGATGGCCATCAACGGGGATATGGGTCAGGTGCAGCGTGAGCGCACGGTCGCCCAGCTCAAGTCCGGCCAGCTGGACATCCTGGTGGCGACGGACGTCGCGGCTCGTGGCCTTGACGTCGACCGGATCAGTCACGTCGTCAACTTCGACATCCCGACCGACACCGAGTCCTACGTGCACCGCATCGGCCGGACCGGGCGGGCGGGCCGCAGCGGCGATGCGATCTCCTTCGTCACTCCTCGCGAACGGTACTTGCTGAAGTCCATCGAGAAGGCGACCCGGCAACCGCTGACTCTGATGCCGATGCCCACCGTCGACGACATCAACACCAGCCGACTGGCTCGTTTCGACGCTGCGATCACCCAGGCGCTGGGTTCATCGGATCTGGAGTTCTACCGGCAGGTCGTCGGTCACTACGTCAATGAGTACGACGTCCCCGAGGAGGATGTCGCCGCGGCCCTGGCGGTGGTCTTGCAGGGCGATTCGCCGCTGGTGCTGGACGCCGAGCCGGAACGGGTGGAGGTCCACCGCGTCCCCTACCGCATCGCCGTCGGCCGTCATCACAATGTGGAACCCGGTCAGATCATCGGGGCGTTGGCCAACGAGGGTGGTCTGCAGCGTCGCGACTTCGGCCGCATCGAGATCAAATCGGACTTCTCGCTGGTGGAGTTGCCCTCGCCCCTGCCCGCGGAGGTGTGGAAGAAGCTGCGCAAGACGCGGATCGCCGGACGCCCCATCGATCTGCGTCCAGACACCGGCAAGTCGGATGGTTCACGCAAGGCCGGTCATAAGCACCAGCACAGCGGCAAGCC
>JAKOZM010000055.1 GCA_029779995.1 Actinomycetes bacterium | reverse complement strand
GACCTGCACCTGGGCGGTGACACCCTTGCGCACCGTGATTGTCTGCTTGCGGCTCGCGGGACGGTAAGTGTCTTTGGCCGAGGAGACGTTGCTCGCCCGCACGGTGTAATGGCCCACCCGCAGGCGCATGACGGCTGATTCGGTGAGGATGTACCGCTTGTTCAAGCCCAGGACCTGGACCCGTCCCACCGGTGAACCTGTGATGGTCACACGCAGGCGGCTGGTCCCCGCCTTGCTGCTCAGTTTGGCCTTCTGGCCGGTGGCGGCCATGGCGATGGCGGGGCTGGACACGGGCTCTGCAGCGGCAGCAGATGTGGGCATCGCGAGCACCGGTGCCACCAGCAGTGTGCCGGTGATCAGGAGAGGAAGTGCTGCTCGCATACCGTCTTGTCGGAGTCCGGAGATGCTGGGCTTTGCCGCGTCAACCGTTCGGAGCAGTCCGCCCGGTCCTGGGCGGAGCTGAACGGGCCAGGGAGAAGCCCGCATGCGCTGTCCCACCCCCCAGTTAGCCTTGGGGAGTGCAGGACAAACTCATCGTGCGAGGCGCGCGGGAACACAATCTGAAGGACATCCATGTGGAGTTGCCGCGGGATGCCCTGATCGTGTTCACGGGGCTGTCAGGTTCTGGCAAGTCCAGCCTGGCCTTCGACACCATCTTCGCCGAAGGTCAACGACGGTATGTGGAGTCGCTGTCGGCTTACGCTCGGCAGTTCCTCGGTCAACTCGACAAGCCTGATGTCGACTTCATCGAGGGGCTCAGCCCGGCCGTTTCGATCGATCAGAAGTCGACCAACCGCAACCCGCGATCCACCGTCGGCACCATCACTGAGGTGTACGACTATCTGCGCCTGCTCTACGCGCGGATCGGTCAGCCGCACTGTCCGAAGTGCGGCAAGCCGGTCTCCCGGCAGACCCCGCAGCAGATCGTGGACCAGATCGTTGGCCTCGAGCAGGGGACTCGCTTCCAGGTCCTGGCGCCGATCGTGCGAGAGCGCAAGGGCGAGTTCGTGGATCTCTTCCGGTCGCTGCAGACCCAGGGTTACGCCCGCGTGGAGGTGGACGGCACGACCTATGCCCTCGATGCGGTGCCCAAGCTGCGCAAACAGGTCAAACACAGCATCTCGGTGGTGGTCGATCGTTTGGTGGCCAAACCCAGCGGGAAGCGGCGATTGACCGATACGGTCGAGACCGCCCTTCGGCTCGGCGGCGGGGTGGTCATCATCGACCGCGTCGACCTGTCCGAGGACGACCCGCAGCGGCAGAGCACATTCAGCGAGCATCTGGCCTGTCTGGAGGACGGCCTGAGCTTCGAGGAGTTGGAACCGCGCAGCTTCTCATTCAACTCGCCATTCGGAGCCTGCGCGGAGTGTGGCGGACTCGGGACGCGCATGGAAGTGGATGCCGACCTCGTCGTCCCGGACCCGGGGCTCAGCGTGGCTGACGGTGCCTTGGCACCGATCTCAGGTGGTTCCACGTCGGAGTACTTCATGCGGCTGCTGACAGCTCTGTCCGAGGAGTTGCACTTCAGTCTGGACACCCCCTTCGAGGACCTCGGCAAAGATGTGCAGGATGTCCTGCTGCACGGCCGCGGCGAACAGGTGGTGGTCCGCTACCGCAACCGGTACGGCCGCGAACGCACGTACGCGACAGGGTGGGAGGGCGTCATCCCTTACGTTGAGCGTCGGCATGCCCATGCGGAGTCGGACTCCTTGCGAGAACGGTTCGCGGGATACATGCGTGACATCCCATGCCCGGCCTGCCAGGGCGCCCGGCTCAAGCCGCTGAGCCTCGCCGTGACCATCGGTGGCCGCAACATCGCTGACATCTCCAGGATGCCGATCGATCGGTGCGCCGAGTTCTTGGAGGATCTGCAACTCGACGATCGGGACACGCAGATCGCCTCGCGGGTGCTCAAGGAGGTCAACGCCCGGTTGCGCTTCCTCATCGATGTCGGTCTTCACTATCTGACGTTGGACCGGGCTGCTGGCAGCCTGGCCGGGGGGGAGGCGCAGCGTATCCGTCTGGCCACGCAGATCGGCAGTGGACTGGTGGGCGTCCTTTACGTCTTGGACGAGCCTTCGATCGGCCTGCATCAACGCGACAATCACCGCTTGATCGAGACGCTGGTGCGACTGCGTGACCTCGGCAACACGCTCATCGTCGTTGAGCACGACGAGGACACGATCCGGGCCAGCGACTGGGTGGTCGACATCGGACCGGCGGCCGGCGAACACGGCGGCCAGGTCGTGGTGTCAGGTCCACTGTCGGAGTTGTTGACCAGCACGGACTCGATCACCGGCGCCTACCTGGCCGGCCGGCGTTCCATCGAGGTGCCCCCCGTTCGCAGACCCATCGATCCCGACCGTGTCCTCACAGTGCACAACGCTCGCGAACACAATCTGCAGGACGTCACGGTGGACTTCCCGCTCGGGGTGCTGGTGGCCGTCACCGGCGTTTCTGGCTCCGGGAAGTCCACTCTGGTCAACGATGTCCTCTACACAGTG
>JAKOZM010000037.1 GCA_029779995.1 Actinomycetes bacterium | reverse complement strand
GCCGCAGTTGCGCGAGGTGGGACCACGTTTCGCGACGGTGCTTGAGGTCTGTTCGGTGGTGTCGGACGGGCTGCGGCTCGGTCCCGACGACGAGGTGCCCGACGGCGCGGTGGTGGATGTTCTGCCACCCTTCGCCGGCGGCTGAGCCTGCGGTCCACGGTGGCGGTGGTCGACGGCTCATCTACACATCTGGTTGGCGCCCCAACAAGATCAACCAGATGTGTAGAGACACGCCGCGAAACGTGTCCCATATGTCCATACGGCAGCGTGTCACTGGTTGAGAATGGCCACGACCTGACGTTTCTCAACCAGATGTGTAGATGCGATCCGGGAGATGAGCCATTTGGGCGATTCCCGCGGCATGCAACCGCAAAGTCTCTTACTGAGGACGAGCCGCAAGTATGCCAGCGGCTGAGCCCGCGCCAAAGGATCGGGGGCCTGGGATGTCCGTCACCGGCTTCGACGGGTTCGCCTCCACATCTGGTTGGCGCCGGACCAAGATCAACCAGATGTGGGCAGACACGCCGCGATCTGTGTCGGGAATGTCCTGTTGCCGGCGCGTCGCTGGTTGGGAATGAGCTCCCGAATGAATTCCTCAACCAGATGTGGCCACTCCACGGGACCTCAAGGGATAGGCCGGTGTGCCTACCGGCCGGTCCCGGCGTAGACGACAGCCTCGCCCTCAGCGTCCAGGCCGAAGGCCGTGTGCAGCGCCTTCACAGCAGCCGCCGCTGAGTCCTTGCGGGTCACCACCGAAATGCGGATCTCCGACGTCGAGATCATCTCCACGTTCACCCCGGCTTCCGCCAGCGTCCGGAAAAAGGTCGCCGAGACGCCTGGGTGCGAGCGCATACCGGCGCCCACCAACGAAACCTTGGCGATCTCCAGGTCGGTGTACAGCGCGCCGAAACCGATCTCGTCTCCTCGCAGCTGCAATGCCTCCGTGGCCTTCTCGGCATCCGCAGTCGGCAGCGTGAACGTGATGTCTGTGATCCCATCGGCGGAGACGTTCTGCACAATCATGTCGAGGTTCACCCCGATCGCGGCCAACGTCTCGAACACCAGCGCTGCCATGCCGGGCCGGTCCGGGACGTTGGTGACGGTGATCTTGGCTTCGGACAAGTCCTGGCTCACACCCGAGATGATCGGCTGCTCCATCGTGCTCTCCTCAAGGTCGTGAACAATCAGCGTGCCCGGCTTGTCGGTGAAACTGGACCGCACCCGCAACGGGACGTTGAAGCGGCGGGCGTACTCCACGCAGCGCAGATGCAGAACCTTCGCACCGTGGGCGGCGAGTTCGAGCATCTCCTCGTAGGTGATGAACGGCACCTGCCGCGCCGCGGGCACGATGCGGGGATCCGCGCTGAAGACCCCATCCACGTCGGTGTAGATCTCGCAGATGTCGGCGTCCAGGGCCGCGGCCAGAGCGACCGCAGTGGTGTCCGAACCGCCCCGGCCCAGGGTGGTGATGTCTTTCGTGTCCTGGGCCACGCCCTGGAAACCGGCGACGATCGGGATCGCACCCTCGTCCAGAGCGGCCTGGATCCGGCCCGGTGTGACATCGATGATCCGGGCTTGCCCGTGGTAGCGGTCGGTGATCAGACCGGCCTGACTGCCGGTATAGGAGCGCGCCTCCGCTCCGAGGTCGGAGATGGCCATCGCCAGCACCGCCATGGACATCCGCTCGCCGGCGGTCAGCAGCATGTCGAGCTCGCGGGCGGGCGGGTCCGGGCTGACCTGCTGGGCGAGATCGAGGAGTTCGTCGGTGGTGTCGCCCATGGCAGACACGACGACGGTCACCTGGTTGCCGGCACGCTGGGCGTCGACGATCCGCTGCGCGACCCGCTTGATACTCGCGGCGTCGGCGACAGAGGACCCTCCGTACTTCTGCACGACCAATGCCACGGGTGAACTCCTTTTCTTGTCTTGTCAATGGTACCGGGGTGCCAGCGCGACGATTGGATGCCTGCCGGACCACCACTGGGGGCAGTTGACGACAGTTGGTTCACTCCCCGTCATGAGGCTCATGGCGGAAAGTGAACCAAGTGGCGGAAACGCGCTCGCAGCACGTGCCCGTGGAAGCCCTTGCTACGGGATCAGGGTGGCGGTGGGCGCGCGCCGCTCAACCTGAGAGAATGGCGCAATGGACTTCAAGGTTGCTGACCTCTCCCTGGCCGATGCCGGCCGTGACCAGATTCGGCTGGCCGAGCACGAGATGCCCGGTCTGATGGCGATGCGGGCCCAATACGGCGCATCCAAGCCGCTGGCTGGGGCGAGAATCACCGGATCGCTGCACATGACAGTACAGACGGCCGTCCTCATCGAGACGCTGGTGGAACTCGGCGCGGAGGTCCGCTGGGCCTCCTGCAACATCTTCTCCACGCAGGACGAGGCTGCCGCCGCGATCGCTGTGGGTCCGCACGGGACTCCCGACCACCCGCAGGGCGCCCCGGTCTTCGCGTGGAAGGGCGAGACCCTCGAGGAGTACTGGTGGTGCACCCTGCAGGCTCTGACGTGGCCCGAGGGCGAGGGTCCCAACATGATCCTCGACGACGGTGGTGACGCGACACTGTTGATCCATAAGGGCGTGGAGTTCGAGAAGGAGGGCGAGGTCCCCGAGCCGACCGGCGACGGCGGCGAGTTCGACGAGGTGCTCAAGGTCCTGGCGGCCACGCTCGCGGAGAACCCGCACATGTGGACCGACATCGCCAATCAGATCAAGGGCGTCACCGAGGAGACCACCACGGGCGTACACCGCCTCTACGACATGATGCGCGAGGGCAGCCTGCTGTTCCCGGCCATCAACGTCAACGACTCGGTCACCAAGAGCAAGTTCGACAACAAGTACGGCTGCCGGCACTCACTGGTCGACGGCATCAACCGGGCGACCGACGTCCTCATCGGGGGCAAAGTCGCTGTGGTGTGCGGGTACGGCGACGTGGGCAAGGGGTGCGCGGAGAGCCTGCGGGGCCAGGGCGCTCGGGTCATCGTCACCGAGGTGGACCCCATTTGCGCACTGCAGGCGGCCATGGACGGCTACCAGGTTGCCACCCTGGACGACGTCCTCGACATCGCGGACCTGGTCATCACGGCCACCGGCTGCCTGAACGTCGTCACGGCTGAGCAGATGACCCGAATGAAGGACAAGGCGATCCTGGGCAACATCGGGCACTTCGACAACGAGATCGACATGGCCGGCCTGGCCCAGATCGACGAGGTGACGGTCAAGGAGATCAAGCCGCAGGTGCACGAGTGGACCTTCGCCGACGGCACCTCGATCATCGTGCTGTCGGAGGGCCGGCTGCTCAACCTCGGCAACGCCACCGGCCACCCGAGTTTTGTGATGAGCAACTCCTTCACCAACCAGGTGCTGGCACAGATCGAGCTGTACACCAAGACCGCCGAGTACCCGGTCGGCGTCTACATGCTTCCCAAGCACCTCGACGAAGAGGTGGCTCGCCTGCACCTGAGCGCTCTGGGCGTTGGTCTGACCGAGCTCACCAGTGAGCAGGCGGATTACCTCGGCGTGCCGGTGGCAGGCCCGTACAAGCCCGAGTACTACCGTTACTGAGCGACACTCAGAGGGGAAACCAATGTCACACCGCTTGTTCACGTCCGAGTCGGTCACCGAGGGCCATCCGGACAAGATGGCAGACCAGATCTCCGACACGATCCTGGACGCCATGCTCAAGGACGATCCGAAGAGCCGGGTGGCTGTCGAGACGTTCCTCACCACCGGTCTGTGCGTGGTGGGCGGTGAGGTCACGACCTCCACGTGGGTGGATATCCCGGAACTGGTGCGCGAGACCGTCCTGAACATCGGCTACGACTCGTCGGAGAAGGGCTTCGACGGGAAGTCCTGTGGGGTCTCGATCGCCATCGGAAAGCAGTCACCGGACATCGCGGCTGGGGTGGACGACGCCTTCGAGGAGCGGGTCGGCAACAGCGCTGATCCGCTGGACGCCCAGGGCGCGGGCGACCAGGGGCTGATGTTCGGGTACGCCTGCGACGACACCCCTGAGTTGATGCCGCTGCCGATCTCACTGGCCCACCGGTTGGCGGCGCGCTTGACCGAGGTGCGCAAGAACACGACGCTGCCGTACCTGCGGCCCGACGGCAAGACGCAGGTGACGATCGAGTACGACGGTGACCGCCCCGTCCGCCTCGACACGGTCGTCCTGAGTACCCAGCACGCCCCCCGCATCGATCTCGAGAACATGCTGACCCCGGACATCCGCGAGCATGTCGTCGAGCCCGTGCTGGCGGACCTCGCGCTTGACCATGACGGTTTCCGCCTGCTGGTCAACCCGACGGGGATCTTCGAGATCGGTGGCCCGCAGGGTGACGCGGGCCTCACCGGGCGCAAGATCATCGTGGATACGTACGGCGGGATGGCCCGGCACGGTGGTGGCGCGTTCTCCGGCAAGGATCCGTCCAAGGTGGACCGGTCGGCCGCCTACGCGATGCGCTGGGTCGCCAAGAATGTCGTAGCCGCTGGGTTGGCCAGCAAGTGTGAGGTGCAGGTCGCATACGCGATCGGCGTGTCCCATCCGGTCGGCCTGTTCGTGCAGACCTTCGGAACCGGCACCGTGCCGGACGAGCAGATCCAGGACGCAGTCACCAGTGTGTTCGACCTGCGGCCGGCAGCCATCGTGGCCGAACTCGACCTGCTGCGCCCGATCTACGCGCAGACCGCGGCCTACGGGCACTTCGGGCGTGAACTGCCCGAGTTCACCTGGGAGAGCACCCACCGCGCGGATGCGCTGGCCGCCGCGGTCAAAGGCTAGGACACGCCGGCGTCAGTCAAGTCCCGCCACATCCCGGACGGCCTGCTCGAAGCCGTCGAGGTCTGCCACCGTCAGGGTGATCCCCGGGTGCAGGATGATCCCGGATGGGTCCAGGATCTTCACGGGCTGCTTGAACTCCACGCACACTCCCCCGGCGGTGGTGGTGCCGAAGGTGGCACCCTTGTCGGCGAACGAACCGCGCGCTCCGATCGAGCGCAGCGCCGTGTACGGACCGGTACGTTGCACACATTTGATGTTGCGTACGGATGTGCGACATCGCCAAGGCCCGAACCGGGCATCGAGGGTCTTCTCACTAAGATCAACCTTGGCCGTGAGTGGAGACACCCCAATAGCGGCCAGCGCTGGGAGATACTTCTTCTCAAAGGAGAATTCGAACCGCACGACCCCACCGTAGCCGGAGCGCACCGCGAGGAGTAGACGTTGAGCAGGCAGGAGCAGACGCCGTTCCTGACTTACGGGATGCCCGGCGACCTCCACGACCTGCGGCGGGTCAACCGAAACCGCATCCTGCACAACATCATCACCAGGGGTCCGGCCACCCGTGCGGAACTGTCGCGCAGCACCGGCATGAGCAGGCCGACCGTATCGGTCATCGCCAACGAACTGCTGGCCAGCGGGGTCCTCATGGAAGGCGACCGGGTGTCCAGCGGTGGGGCTCCCGGCACCCTGCTGGAGATTGCCCGGGAGACGGGGGTCACGCTGGTGGTCGACCTGCGGCGGGTGGATGACGTCACCCTGGCCACCGTCTCGCCCGGCGGTGAGGTGGGCCGCCGGATGCACACCAGCGTCGACAGCGAGGAGGACGTGCTGAAGTGCGTCGCCGATTTCGCCGCCACGATCCCCCGGCATTCGCTGATCGGCGCGGCGATCGCCGTGCACGGCTTCATCGACCCGCGCGGGGCGTGGCAGCGAGATCCGACCGGCGGCCTGGACGTCTCCGTGATGGACAGGTTGCGCCGGATGCTGCGGATGGATGTCTGGCCCGTCAACGCCACGGATGCCATTACCGTGGCGGATCTGCGGCAGAGCCAAGAGGGGCTGTCCGCCCAGGCCACCCTGGTGATGCGCGGGGTGGCGATGGGGCTGCTGATCGGGGGGACTCTGCTGACCGGCACCACCCGCCCCGCGGGGGACATCGCGCATGTGATCGTGAATGACGCCGGACCGTTGTGCGCCGACTGTGGCGCGCGCTGCCTGTTCGCCACCGTTGAGCAGTTGTATGACGACGACAGTCCGGCCGTGCTCGAGTACGTCGCTGCCTCAGTCGCGGCGACCATGGCCCCGATCTGCGCGGCCGTCGAGCTGCAGGAGATCGTGCTGGCGCTGCTGCCCGATGCCTGCGCCAGTCAGGTTCGCGACCTCATCGTCGAGGCGCTCGCGCAGCGCCTCCCACCCGCCCAGCAGCCCCATGTGCGGCTCTCCGGGCAGGGGCGGGACGCGGTCTTGGTCGGCGCGGCCATGCTCTACCTGCACAAACGCCTGATCTGAGGGGCCGGAAGCGCGTTCACGGCAGTTGGCTCATCGAGCTCTGTTACCCCTTACCACGACGACTCGAGCGGCCGGCCCTCCGCGTAGCCCGCCGCGCTTTGGATCCCCACCACGGCGCGCTGCGCGAATTGCTCGACACTGGCCGCCCCGGCATACGTGAACGAACTGCGAACTCCGGCGATGATCTCGTCGAGCAGCCGCTCCACCCCCGGGGAGTCCGGGCGCAGGAACATGCGCGAGCTGGAGATGCCCTCTTCATAAAGCGCCTTGCGCGCCCGGGCGAACGGGCTGTCAGTAGCGGTGCGATTACTCACCGCGCGGGCCGAGGCCATTCCGAAACTCTCCTTGTACGGGCGGCCATCCGGGCTCAACTGCACATCGCCGGGGGACTCATGGGTACCGGCGAACCAGGAACCGATCATCACCGCGCTGGCTCCGGCGGCCAGTGCCAAAGCGACGTCGCGAGGGTGCCGGACCCCGCCGTCGGCCCATACGTGTTTGCCGAGGGCCGCGGCGGCCGCCGCGCACTCGAGCACGGCGCTGAACTGCGGCCGGCCCACCCCGGTGCGCATCCGCGTCGTGCACATCGCGCCCGGGCCCACTCCGACCTTCACGATGTCCGCGCCGGCCTCGATGAGGTCCTCGGTACCGGCCGCCGTGACCACATTGCCGGCCACGATCGGGACGGGCTGCGCACCGATCCCGGCCAACACGTCGAGCATCTTGTCCTGATGCCCGTGTGCAGTGTCCACGACCAGTACGTCGATGCCTGCGCCCACGAGATCCTTCGCCCGCTGGGTGACGTCGCCGTTGATGCCCACCGCCGCGCCGATCCGCAACTGACCCTGCGCATCCAGCGCGGGGGTGTACATCGTGGACCGCAGCGCCCCGTCACGCGTCATGATCCCGACCAGCCGGCCGTCGCCGTCCACCACGGGCGCGAACCGGCGGTTCTCAGCGTGCAGGAGATCAAAGGCCTCTCGCGGCGTGACGGTGTCGGGCAACGCGAAGACGTCGGCGCTCATCACCTGATGCACCTGCGTGAAGCGGTCCGCCCGCTGACAATCCCCCTCGGTGACGACCCCCACCGGGGTCCCGTCATCCACGACGATCGCGGCACCGTGATTGCGCTTCGGGATCACGGACAGGGCCATGCCCGTGGTTTCGGTCGGAGTGAGCGTCACAGCGGTCTCAAAGACCACGTGCCGCCCCTTGACCCACTGCACGACGTCTGCCACCACCTCGGTCGGGATGTCCTGCGGAATCACCGCCACGCCCCCGCGCCGGGCAATCGTCTCGGCCATCCGGCGCCCACTCACCGCCGTCATGTTCGCGGCCACCACCGGAATCGTCAGCCCGGTCCCGTCCGGAGCGGTGAGGTCCACGTCATGACGGCTGTTCAACGAGGATCGGTTCGGCACCAGGAAGACATCGTCGTAGGTCAGGTCGTAAGCCGGTTGCGTCAGGAATCGCACTCTCCGACCGTACGACGAGGTGGGGACGTAACGTGAAGCCATGGCCCACGACCACCCGCTATTCACCCAGATCTACCGCCTCATCGCCCGGGCGGAGGACTCCGGCGCGATCGGCCACTGGCGGACCCAGGTGAGTTCGGCGTTGTCCGGCCGGGTGCTTGTGGTCGGGCTGGGTCCCGCCGAGGATCTGCACCATCTGCCCGCAGGGGTCACCTCGGTCGTGGCCGTCGAGCCAAGCGCCTCGATGCGCCGGGCCGCAGCCGACGCAGTGGCTCGGGCGCCCATGCCGGTGGAGGTGCTCGACGCCGTCGGCGAGGACCTGCCCCTGCCAGACGACAGCGTCGACGGGGTGCTGTTCGCCTACGTGCTGTGCACGGTCGATGATCCCCAGCAGACCGTGCAAGAAGCGTTGCGGGTGCTGCGTCCCGGGGGATCGATCGCCGTCCTCGAACACGTCAAAGCAGCTGAGGGGTCCTGGATGCGCCGGTTCCAGCGGGTGGCGGCACCGGTCTGGCCGCGCGTGGCCGGTGGCTGCCGCTGCGACCGGGACACCCGGCAGATCCTCACCGATGCGGGTCTGGACACCGCGGACGTTCGGGATGTCCGGATGGCGCCGATGCCACCGGTCGCGCCTGGCCTCGTGGGTGTGGTTCGGGTGCCCTGACGTCAGCGCAGGCGCACGGACAGGCAGGTCACGCAGCCCTCGAGCTTCTCGAACTCGCTGATGTCCACGGCGATGACGCGAAGACCGCGCTGCTCGAAGATCTCCCGGGTGCGGGGGGCGGACGTGGCCATCAGGACCGTCTGGTCATCGATGACCACCACCTCGGCACCCGGCTCGGGAACCGCGAGAAACGTCTCGAAAGCGGTCGCGTCATCCACTAGGGGCAAGTACCCCACCGCCGTGCCATCGGGCAGTGCCGTCACCGCTGACTTCAAGTGCAGCACCTTGGTCGTGGCCACCGGGATGACCTCGACTCGCAGCAGCGCGGCCAACTGATCACATCCCCCCAGCGTGGTCCGGCCACCGACACCCACGTAGAAGCGCTCCCCAATCTTCAGCACATCACCGCCGTCGAGGGTGTCCGGAGGCTCGATGTGAAGGACGTCGGCACCGAGATCGCGCAAGGCGGCCTCGGCTCCGAGCAGTTCGCCACGACGCTGAACTGCCCCGGGGAATGTGACGACTGCGCTCCCCTGCCACCAGACCATCACGTCCTCGACGAACACGCTGTCCGGGTGGTCCGGGGCGGCCGGCACCTCGATGGTCTCCCAGCCCGCTGACTGCAATGCACCGACGTACCCATCCCACTGTCTGCGGGCCAGGTCGACATCGACTGGGGTTCGGTCCAGATGGGTGAGCAGCCCCTCGGCCAGGCGCGGGCTGGGCTGCCGGACGAACGCCCTCACGCCAGCCGCTCCAAGAGTTCGGCCATGCGCTGCTGCACGATCATGATCGCCTTCAACGGCCGCAGCATGACCTTGAAGTCGGTGATCTGGCCCTGCTCGTTCCACGTGATCATGTCCACCCCATTCACGTGGATGCCGTCGATCTCGGTCTCGAACTCCAGCACCGCGTTCCGGCCGTCCACCACCTCCCGCACGTAGCGGAAGCTCTCGGTGGCGATGACGTGCATCGCGCCGGTGAGGTAGAGCGCGACCAGGTCTTTACCCTGTTGCGGCCGGAAGACGATCGGCGAGTGGAACACCGCGTCGTCGGCGAGGATCTGATTGAGCATCGCGGGGTTGCGGGTGCGCACCACCTCGTGCCAGCGCTGTAGGGAGTCCATGCCCCGACGCTACCCGCGGCGCCTCAGTGAGACAGCAACAACTCCACGACGCGCTGCGTCGCTTTGCCGTCCTCGAACGGCGTGAAACGCCGCCGGAGAGCCTCGCCATCTCGCTCGGGTGGGTTCGCTATCCACTCCACCAATCGTGACAACGAATCGGTGCGCGGTCCGGGCAGGTCATGGTCATCGAGGTACACCCCCCGCGGGTAGGGATCGGGAGTGTAGAAGAGCACCTGTGAGCCGGTGGCAAGGGCATCGAACGCCACGCTGGAGTAGTCCGTGATGACGACCCGGGAGCGGCCGAGAAGCTCGTTGGTGTCACCGGCCAACAGGTAGTGCTGCAGCCGCGGATCGGCTGCCACTGCTGCGGCAATCTTGCCGTGCACGCGTAACCCCACTGGCCCGGCCTCAGCCATGGCCGCCATCCTCCGCACGAGGGCATCGGTGTCCGCGACCGCTTGGGTGTACGAGGCCTCCTGCCAGGTGGGCGCGTAGAGCACCAGGTCCTTGACCTGGCCGAACTGCTGGTCGACACGCGGCGTGCCGGTCTCCACCACCGATTCACTGATCCCAAAGGCGCCGGCGTACATCCTCGAGGTCATGTACTCCCCGCTGGACAACAAGAGGTCGGCCGCCTCGAAGTTGGCGATGGTGTTCGCAATGTGGCTGTAAGGACCGGCGACGTCACGGCCCATGCGCTTCAGCGGCGTGCCGTGCCAGGTGTTCAGGTACACCTGATCGTGTCGTTTGACGAAGAGGGCCGGAAAGGTCACGTTGTTCACAAGGTACTTGGTCGTGGCCAGCGCCTTGAAGTAGGCGGCGGACCGGTAACGGACCACACGCACGCGCGGCGACTGCGGCGCCGGTTCGCGCAGCGCCCAGATCAGCGGCAGATCGGTGTTCGCCAGCAGATAACGGGCAATGGTGCCGGGATCGCCGCCCCTCTGGGCTCCCTCGAAGGACTCCAGCAGTACCGCCTCGGTCAGCGGCAGAGAAGCCCACCGGGCATACAGCCTCTGCGCAGCAGCCTTCGCCATACTTCGGACCATGGACACTCAGCCTAGGCTGGGGCTGTGCGTGTACTGCATCTGATCTCGAGCAGCGGGGTGTACGGCGCCGAGAAGATGGTGGTCGGCCTGTGCGAGGCCTTACCGCAGCATGGGGTGTCGGCGACGTTGGCGGTGTTCGACAACCGCCACGCCCGCAACCTGGAGGTGGCCGACTACGCCCGGCGGTACGCAGTGCCGGTGAGGCTCTTGCGATGTGGCGGACGCTTCGATCCGGCCACGGTGCTCCACCTGCGCAAGGACATCAGTGAGGTGCGTGCCGACGTGCTGCACGTGCACGGCTTCAAGGCGAATCTGTACGGCTTCCTGGCCACCCGGTTCGGGGTGCCGATCGTGGCCACCAATCATCGCTTCGACACAGGTCCGCAGAACCGGTTCGACCGCCCGACCCTGCGCCGTATGGACGCCGTCTACGCGGTATCCAACGAAGCGCGGGACAGTCTTCGCACTGTGTACGGGGTGTCAGCGACCACGATTCCCAATGGCGTCGATCCACGTGATTTCACCGGCGTGATACCGAGTCTGGACCTGCCCGGGCCGCTGGTCGGGATGGTCGCCCGCCTGTCGCCGGAGAAGGCACCCGAGGACTTCCTCGCGGTGGCTGCCGCCATTCCGGAGGCGACGTTCGTGGTGGTCGGTGACGGCCCGCTGCGTGGTGCCCTCGAGGCGGCGGCCGGCCCCAACGTGCACTTCCTGGGCTTCCGCGAGGACATGCCGGCGGTGTACGCCAGCCTGGACGTGCTCGTCCAGCCATCCCTGCGAGAGGGGATGCCGATGACGATCCTCGAAGCGATGGCGGCCGGTCTCCCAGTGGTGGCGACTCGGGTGGGTGCCGCCGGGGATGTCATCGACAACGGCAGCACCGGGATGCTGGTCCCACCGCGCGACGTGGCCGCCATGACCGCCGCCGTCCGCTCGTTGCTGCGTGACGATCATGGCATCGGTTCCGCCGCCAGGCAGGAGGTCGCGAAGAGCTACACCGTGGATGTCATGGCGGGTAGGTACGCGGATGCCTACCAATCTGTGGTGGGGCGCTCG
>JAKOZM010000572.1 GCA_029779995.1 Actinomycetes bacterium | reverse complement strand
GCGGATGTCCTCTTGGAAGAACAGGGACATGGCCTGTTGGACAGTGGTGATGGTGTTGCCGGCGGTTCGGTCGTCGCCGTGCAACGCCCCGTAGAGCAGTCCGTCCCAGAAGGTCGCGGCGTGGGGGTGCTCGCGCAGAATCTCCGTGGGATCGGTGGCGGCCAACGGTTTGGCCACCCACGACAGGACGTGCTCGAGGCTGCGCCCAGTCAGCGCGGCGGCGTGGAAGTAGCCCTGCAGCACCTTGGCGGCCTCGGCCGCGTAGAAGCGGGCCGCATCGTCGGCGTGGCCGCCGGCGACCGCGCCTTTGACGGTGCCGGCAGTGAACGCCTTGGCGCGTCGTTCGGCGACAAGGGGGTCGACGCAGCCCTGGATGGGGTCCCACACCACCTCAGGTAGTCCGGGCACCAGGCCGAACGGGTCAAGGACGATGCACGGTCGCTGTCGAGTGGATCGGGCGGTGAAGGTGAGTAGCAGGTCATCGACCTTCGTCAAGGTGGTCAGCGCCGCCCCCGGTGCGTCGATGAGGGCCGGGGCGAGCAGGTCGAGCGTTTTACCCGATCCCTGCGGCCCGATCACTCCGGCGGTACGATCCCACGGGACCCACAGCTGACCCCCGCGCGGCTCGCGGGCGTCACCCAGGCGCCACCCGACCTCTACGGGTCGCGGGCGTCTCATCGGCTGCTCTCCGTGCTGGCTCCGTACAAGTCCGGCCGAATCACCTTGGCGTGCTTGCGCAGTCGGGTCCTGCCCAGCAGTGCCTCGGCCTCCGCGCGAGTGGCCATGCCATGCAAGCGGCCGGGTCCCCAACGGCCGAGCCCCCACTTCAGCCCGGCAGCACAGCCGACCAGGATGATCGCCTCGGCGGTGCCGATCGAGCCCCACAAGATGGAGGGGCCGGGATGGTGGCTCAGCGGGCCCAGGCCCGCGTCGGCGTGCCCGCTGATGATTCCCGGCAGGCTGGTGAACAGTGCGGCCCGGTCGACGAAGACCCACCCGTTGCCGGCGAGCAGGTTCGCCGCTGAGCGACCGAGCTGCACACCCAACAGCAACAAGAACATCACCGCTACGACCAGCGCAAGCGGAATCTCCCAGGTGAACGGGTAAGGGTTTGTACGTCGCGAACGTTGCATCAGGGCTCCTCCAACTGGCCGTCACCCCCTAACGCGGCGCAATACTCCCCGCGGTTCACGGACGCCATGCGAAGAGCAAGTGGGTCACGACGGGTTGAACCCGAGGCATTGAACCGGCCAGCCCCTCACCCCGACCCTCGGGTCGCGGTTCACGGTGCCTCTCGGATGTCGAGGGTGGGGAGGGCATCGACGATCTTCATTGTCTCCAGGCTCACGGCGACGATGCGGGCGAGGAGGTCGAGGATGTAGCGCGGCTGCCCTACCTCGCGGCTCCAGTCGTTGGGGTCGTTGACGATGCCGGACGCCTTGTCGGTCTTTACCTGGTAGCGGTCGAGGATCCACTCGATCGCCGACCGTGACCCGAGCTGGTACCGGTACGCCTCCTCCGGTACTCCGGTCAGGGTGATCGCGTCGTTGTAGGCGATGCGCGTCCGGTCCGGAACGAGTTTGCCGTCGACCCGCACCTTGGCGACGGTCATCTTGGAGACGCGGAAGAACCCGTATGCCGCCTCTCCCGCCGGCCCGTCGACGTCGAGCCCACCCAACGGATAGGGGGTGACGCTCTCATAGCCCAGATGCAGGTCGGCCATCTCACGCCCGGCCGCGACGAACGGCCACGGGTCGGTCACGAGCGGGATCCGCGGCAGCAACTTCTTCAGGTCGGCCGCGTAACGCTCCCGGTAGTCAGGTGAGTGCAGCAGCCCGTAACAGTAGAAGAAGATGTCGTCCTTTGTGACCTTTGTGCCGTATGCCGTGTGGAACCGTTCCAGCGCCTCGTCAGTGACGTTGTCCACCCGGCGGTACCCTCCCGTGGTGTCGCCGACGTCGATCGAGAGCGCCCCCTCATCCTTGACCTCGACGTACCGCCACCGTGCGAAGAATTGCCCCGTGTCGAGCAGGTGCAGGTCAGGGACGGCATCGGCCGCGATGAGACAGAAGTCGTAGTGCGAGGACGGGCCCGTCAGCGTGAAGCCGATGTTGGCGTGCTCCCCCGTCGGAAAGAGCTCACCCAGCCGGTATCGACGTTCGTTGAATCGAGGGTCGAAGCAGACCCGGGTGCGGCTGAAAGGCCGGTAGATCGCGGACATGACCGAGACAGGGTCGAAGCTCAAAGGGGCGTGACGATCGAGTCGCGCTGACAGGCCGCCACTCCAAGCGATCAGGGTGGTGTCCGTAGTTGCGGACTTCGAGGTGCGCCCGGCCATGCGGTCGGCTTCGTAAGTGTCGACGAGACGACGCATGTTGGCCTCGAGCGCATCCGTGCTGGTGTTGTAGCACCACGCATCGCGGTTGGTCTTGAGGCCCCCAGAGAAGAGGCCGAAGACCGTGGTAGCGCCTTTGTCCTTGTCGCCCAAGGGGAGGTGGGTGGTGAAGTCGTCGGTGCGTTGGTGGAGCCAATCGCCGGAGGCGTTAGGGGTGATGGTCACCGCGTCGAAGCCCGCCAAGGTCTGCGCGTCGGCGATGGTGGCGAGTTTCCCTTCGCGGGTGAGGTAGTCGCCGATGTCGGTGTAGTGGACCTGCGCAGGGCCGGTGTGACCAGGGTCTTTGACAAGGAGGGTGATGGCGACGGTCGCGCGGGAGCCGCCGCCGAAGACCTTGCCGCCCTCCTTGCGGGACTGCTCACCCGCGGTGCGCTGGTTGCCGCGGAGGTTGACGACATGGATGGCGCTGAACTCGTCGACGAGCGATAGGCGCATCCCGTCGGCGGTGTTGGCGTCGAGCCAGCCGCCGTTGGTGACGTAGGCGATGACGCCGCGGTCCTTGATCCGCAGAGAGGCCCACGTGATGGCGCGGATATAGGAGTCGTAGAGGCTGTTCTTGTTGGTCGCGGTGGACCGGGCGGCGTAGGTGTCGCGGATCGCGGCGTCGAGGCCGGGGTACTTGTCGTTGGCATTGTTGTCGTTGGCGGAGTCCTGCCCTGCGGAGTA
>JAKOZM010000535.1 GCA_029779995.1 Actinomycetes bacterium | reverse complement strand
ATCCTGCTGAGCTGAGCCAGCAACTGCGGGTGCGTCGCCCAGCCACAGGAGCATCGCAGCCGTGACCTGCTCCGGCGCTTCGTTCTGCACGAAATGTCCGGCCTCCTCGATGAGCACGACATCCGCCTCGTTGCCGTAAGCGAGCGCGCGGCGCAAGGAGTGCGGGGAGATCATGGCCATGGACAGGAACTGGTCCTGCGTCCCCCAGATGATCAGCACCGGGACGGTGATCGGCCGCAGGTTACGGGCGGGGTGCCGCATGGCGCCCCGGTACCAGTTGATCGGGCCGCGAGCGTCTTGCGCGGTCGCGAAAGCGCGAGCATATGGTTCGAGGGTCTCCTCGGTCCAGACCTCGCGGTTGTAGGAGCCACCGCGCAGCATCCACGGCATGCCCCGCGAGACGAACATCTCGGGCAGGCGCGGAAGTTGGAAGAAGAACACGTACCAGGACTTCAGCAACTGCATGGGATTGGTCATCACTTCGTGGCTGAGCACGGACGGCGGCGGGCAGTTCAGCGCGATGAGCCGCTCGACGCGGTCCGGGTGCAGGTGGGCCACTGTCCAGGCGACGCCGCCGCCCCAGTCGTGACCGACGATGACCGCCTTGTCCACCCCGAGGGTGTCGAGCATGGCGACGACGTCGGCGGCCAGATCGGCGGTTGCGTACGAGCCGCTGCTGACCGAACCCTCATAACCCCGCTGGTTGGGGGCCAGTACCCGGTAGCCGGCGGCGACCAGTTCCGGGATCTGGTGGCGCCAGGAGACGTTAAGCTCCGGGAACCCGTGCAGAAGCACGATGAGCGGTCCGTCCTCGGGTCCTTCCAGCAGAGTCTCGAAGTCGCCGCGATAGGTGCTCAGAGTAGGCATGTTGTCATCGTCTCACCGGCCTGCGACAAGCGGCGGCGAGTTTCGGGCTGGTGCGTGCCGTCAGGTCAGGCTGGCGACCACGCGCGGCAGGACCTCCCCGATGGGATCGCGCACGACCGCGTCGGCCTGTGCGTCGTATGGAGTGGGTTGGGCATTGACCACCACCAGTCGCTTGGCCATGTCG
>JAKOZM010000532.1 GCA_029779995.1 Actinomycetes bacterium | reverse complement strand
CTCACCTGCCGGGTCAGACCGGTCGGTCACGCTCTTGGCGCGCTCGAAAACGTCATCCAAGGAGACCGCTGGCCACATGAGACGAGGATTCCACTGATCGCGCGCACCGACTTCGAGACACGCAGGGCGGAGGCTACTCCCGCTCGGTTCCGAATGGTCAACCCTCTCCCCGAGGGCGCCGAGCAGTGCACGATGCATCTGGAGTCTTGGATCGGCGCTGCACCGCGGCATACCTGTCGAGATGCAGCCGACACTGCACGACGGCAAGCCAGGGATCTTGCTCAACTCGGACGGGTTGGAGAACCTCGTGCAATCTTGCGGTACCGCGTGATGAAGCGCACTCGGGGTTCGGAGCGCAGCGAGTTGTCACCTCCGGTGGTTGTCGCCGGCAGTAGCCCGGCCCACGTCGCGAGCCTCATGTGAGATCCGGACTCGGGGATCCATCGCGCCTCGCCTGCTCGTCGGCGCGGATCCTCGTGAGGATTCGGTTGGTGGCCTTCTGGAGCGGCGGACGGTGGAGATACATCTCCAACTCACCCGGAGGCATGGGACGGTCAGACCCCACGGCAACGTAGTCACCTCGGCCGTCGCGGAGACTCCGGGTCAAAACCACGTCGTCCCGCGCCAAAGCTTCAACGAAGTCGATGATGGCATCCATCGAGAACACCGAGACGTACGCTCTGTGCGTACGGTCACTCGTGACGGCGAATCCCCAAGCCACCTCCCGTCCCTCTTCGTCAAGATCGCTCAGGATGACAAAGCATCGCGAGTGGATAAGGAGGTTGGCGAAGTCTCTGTAAGAGACCCGCCTTCTTTCGCCTACTGGCACATAGAACTCGAGCGTTCGGTGCATGTTCGTCACGTCAGGTGCCCGATCCGGGTCCACGATGCCACGCCGTTCGCAGTCGAGAGATCGACTCTGAAACTGCACGGATACTTTGCCGGCCTCTGTCAGTTTGCGGGCCACCAGTGCAGTGACGAAGACGAGGCGCTCGATGAGGAAGATCTGCTGCGTCTCGACGTCAACCTCTGCCCCTGGGAAGAGGTTTGGCTGTCCAAACTGATCCCTCACAGCGTCACACAGCCCAAGCAGTTCGGCCTTCCAAGGCCAAGCGTCATCGATCATGCTTCTCTCTCGGCGGGCAGGGTATGGAGCCGCGAGCCGGCAGTGTTCCGGAACTCTCCGTTGTCATTCACTGCGGCAAACGGCCGCCCGGCCCCGGTGGGAACCTCAGAAGGACCAGACCTGATTCGGGTCGTCAAAGGCGGCTCGTAACTTCGAGAGATCTCCGGCCGCAGCCAGAGGGGAGTCCTTGGCCAGGTCCACGATGCCCGTCACGACCGAGTGGAGCGACTCGGTGTCTCCGCTCTCCAGTGCGTGGTCCATCGCGCGGAAGAGGTGTTGGTAGATCTCTCGCCGCTCGGTGAAAACGTTGGCGAAGTACCGCTGAAGCGTGCCTTCGGCAGCCTTGATGGTGGCAACCTCGGTTTCGCGGTAGGTGCGCAGCGCCTCCCGCTTGCGCGCCTCTTCCTCATGGATCGCCACGTACTTGCCCGCGGTGTCGACCAGTCGCGTGAGCGCTGCGAACGCCTCGGGCGCGGCGACGATCGCGCTGACGTCCACGACCTTGCCCTCGATCGACCCCTCGTCAGCCATCGCTGTTATCCCCGTTCATGTCTCGGTACCGGATCCTCAGGGTCTCAGACTGCTCCGACAAGTCACCGCGCTCATTGATCAAAGGAGCCTGCGCCACTCCCTGCACGGCCTTCACCAGCTCAACCGCCTCCCCAAGTGCATCCATGTGCTCATCCGGGTCAAATGTGAGGCTCTCGAGCCTATCCATGGCGGCTTTCGCGCGCAGGTCCAACCTGGTCAGCACGTCCGTGAGTTCGTCGGCGCGCTGGACGACCGCGCGCAGCCTTGCGTCTTGGACGTCCAGTTCGGCACACGCAACTTCGATCTTGCTCACGAACTCTTCGGCGCGGGTGAGAGCCTTTGTGCCTTGGATCTTGCAAGTGGAGCCGGCAGCGAGCAGGGTGACACCACCCACTGCGGCTCTAGTTGCCAGATTGCCGAGGGCAATGCCGCCGCCGCCGTTCTTAATCGGTCCACCCCCGCGATACGCGGCAGCAGCCTTCTCCTTGGCGGCGCCGGCCAAATCAGTGATCTTGGCGCCAGTGCCGGCAACGCCGTACTTTTCGACTGCAGCGCTGATCGCACCCGCTGTACCCAGGCCAGCGATGGCCGTGTTGGATGCTCCGGTCAACCAGCCTGCGATGGCGGCTTCGCTGCCGGGACTGGCCGGCATCAGGGCAAGGGGGGCCTCAAGTCCGTCGATGAGGAGCCTGTCGCTCTCACGCACCTGCTTGGCGTGGGCGCGCAGCCACAAGATCATGCGCTGCACAACCCCGGCGAAGCACTCGTGTTGCAGTCCCGCGTAGCGGATCAGCCGCAGGTTCGCTGCACTTCGCCGCTCCTCAGAGGCGGCAACGCGGGCTTCGTGTCGTTCCTTAGCCGCGACTTGATGCTGTTGGGCAGCAAGAAGGTCACGTGCGCCCACGGCACCGAGTCCTGAACCCACCGCGCCGGCCACAGCACCAACGCCGAACAGGGCAGCAGGGACGGGGCGAAGAGCGCCCGGAGGCAGGGTTGGCATACGCGATTGTGACATTCCGTGAGCACCGCACTCCGTTGTACCGCGTCGTTCCCGGCAGCAGGAGACACCACTCCGAACGTCGGGGTGGTGCATGTGCTCGGCTCGTGGCCTTACGACTTGGTGTTGGGCATCAGGTAGTGGGGCCCGACAAATCCCACGTGTACCTTGCCCGTGCTGCCGCCGGTGTCGTCGTAGAAGTAGATCCTGGGGGCAAGGTCCCCTCCGCCTTCGGCGATTTTGAGGTGGCTCAGCATGGTGACCGCGCCGCTGGCGTCCACTTCGGCCGAAACGGGCAGCACGCGACAGCGGCGGAGCTTGTCGTTGTTCTGCACCGTTTCGGACTCCGTCATCGACAGGTGCTTGGAGTTGGCCGGCCACGCAAAGGGCCCACCCTCCCGGCACCAATCCCAGAAGCCCCCACGGAAGCCAGCGGCTCGGGACTCAGCGTATGCAGCCATCGCCCTGAACCCACGCCAAGCCTTGTTTCCCCACGAGTAGGCCTGCGGGCAGGTGTCGATGCCATCCAGGTCCCTCGCCGCCTCATCGTGGACCACGACCCGCTCCGTCAGGTACATCTGCGCGGCCATCACGGCTTCAGAGGTGTCTTGAACCTCGTCAGGAACGTCCCCGCCCGTCTCGTGCAGTGTTCCCCAGAACAGGTTGTGGAGCCCTTGCTCCTCGAGGGTTGCCCGGATCCTGTCGAGGTGACCCAACTTCTGGTTCAGTTCCCGCTCGGCTTCGTTGGTCTCAGCGACCTGATCCTCAAGCGCCGCCTCCCACGAGGCGCGCTCGGTCGCCATCTCAACCTCTGACACGACCTGGGATGCGGCACCAGCTTCCGCGGTCGGGGAGTTGGTGGTGAATCTCGAGAAAGCATCCGGCACGCGGCGGCGCGTGGATGCTTGAGCGACCCCGTAAACGATGCGGTCAATCATGGAGTCCTCACGAGATGCCATGAGGTGGCCGAGGATGTAGCGGTGCCGCCACCCGTCCGAGGGGTCGCTGACCGGGCCTGGCATGTAGGTACGAACCCCTCCACCCCAGACAGCGAGTGGGCCGATCTCTCGCCGCAACGCGGTCACGGCGTCTGAGCCGAGCGTGAATACGTTGGCGATTCCGCCTGCACGCCTGGCGATCCGCTCGGCACGGATCTGCCACCGTCCGTCGTGCTCGCCGCCAGGTTCGCTGCACACGATGACGGGCAGGCTGCGGCTGGCCGACTGGAGGTGATCGATGAGCACGCGGACTTGATCGGCCGTGATCGGCTGGACGTCGATGAACAGTCCCGAGCCGGCGAGGTGTGGCTTACCGGGGAGGCTCAGCAGGTCGTCGACCATGCGTGGGCGACCCACCTGTACGCGTAGGGCGACGTCCTCAGTCTCGACCTGGTTTTCGATCCAGACGTTGATGCCGGCCTCGTTGGCGACCACCCGCATCACGGTGGTCCAAACGGTCCCGCTGGTGTCACCGTCTGTTGTCGAGTCACGAGTCACGCACTCAAGTCCGGCGCTTCCAGCGCTGCCTTCCCCGTCGACGCTGCGGATGTCGATCAAACGGGCTCGGTCCTGCGGGAGACTCACTTCAGCCGTGCCGTCGGGAAGCGGCTCAGCCTCCAGATCTTCCATCGCCCAGGCTGTGAACTTGGCCCGGGCCTTGTCGATGAAGCCACCAGGGTCCTTTTGACTCTCGTCGGACCAGAGGGCTCGGTAAAGCACGCTCATGCTCGGTTCCTAACCGTGGCGGGAACTCAGGCCCGGAAGGCCGAGCCCTTCTCGGACCGGGAGTTGACTCGTTCGACGATGCGATCGATGACCCGTTGAGGGTCCTTCCACTTCATGGCCAAGCGGTCGTTGTCCATGCCGTGCTCGGCGACGATGTCGCGCAGCTGATCCAGGGAGAGACTCGTCAACTGTTGCCTGAGGAGTGTCTTTCCGCCTTCCGCGTGGACCGTGAATGGATCGAATGGTCCGGCGTTGCGCCGGTTGCTCGACCTCGGGCTAGCGGGCCGAGACTCGCGCCCGACAGATGCTGGTTCCCGCAGCGCCTTGGTGAGCGCGTTGGCCAGACGTGGCCCGCGCCCTGCCTCAGTTGCGATGGCGGCGACCAGCCTGGCGAGTTGGCCGGCCAACTGGGGGTCGCGTGTGGAGAGCGCACCGATGGCGTCGACGAGGGCTTGGAGATCAGCCTGGTTCGGCCCGCCTGGGGCATCGGGCCGAGCCTCCTTTGAGTCAGTCACAGCTTGCTCTCCACCATGTCGATGAACTCCTCGGTCAGGGCCCTGAAGTCGTTGAAGCGTCCCGAGTAGCCGTACTTCTGCCGCAGGGTCTGAGACTTGACAAACTCGGCGGCGGCGGCGACGTCGTTGCCCTCGGGAATGACGCTCTCGAAGACGTCGGGGAGGTTGGGGTCGCTCTCAAGCCGAGCAACGGTCGTCTGGTGCACGGTGGAGGCGGCGCGGTACTTCGAGACGATGACGCCGATCTCTTCGATGTCTTGCCCGATCCCCTCGGCGAACTCGCCGACACGCTTCTGGATCTGGGGAATGCCGTACGTCGACAGCACGTCGGGAATCGTGGGGATGACGTAGCCGCCAGAGATGCGCAGGCCGTTGAGGGTCACAATGCCGAGGTTGGGCGGGCAGTCGACCAGAACGAAGTCGTAATCGTTCAGGATCGGCTTGATCGCCTTCCTCAGAAGGTCAGTGGGGTTGTTCGAGAAGAACCGCCCGGTCGACATGGTGCCCAACCGGTCCTGGACGTCGATCAGGTCCAGCGACGAGGGGAGCAGGTCGACGCTGCGGACGTCCGCAACCGGACTCACCCCCTTCTGCAAAGTCGCCGCCAGATCGAACTCGGGAGCCTCACCGTCCGGCTTGAGCGCGTCGGTAAAGAGCGTCGCCAACGTGTGACCATCTCCGTTGAGCCTCTGCCACTTCTTCTCGCCGATCAGGACCGTAGTCAGGTTGGTCTGAGGGTCCAGGTCGATGACCAAAACCTTCTTGCCAAACTCGGCCGACAGGAACTCCGCCAGGGCCGCAGTCGTCGTGGTCTTGCCGACGCCCCCCTTCAGGTTGATGGTCGAGATGACGTTCGCCGCCACTAGCTTGCTCCTTCGCTTGAGGTACCGCTCTATCTGGTTTGCCCGGTAGACCGGACCACTTCGCAGTTCGACTGCTGGCTCCGGAAACCGCGGATCCCGTACACGCCAGTTGGACACGACCGTCCTGCTCACTCGCGCCATCTCTGCGATCTCGTAGACACCGACCAGTTCGGGGTGCTCCATCACTCCACACCTCCAGGACAACACTCTGATCACAGCGACAGGACCTAGTGTGGACGACGTTCACGCAAAGCGCAAGTGATGTGATGATACTTCACGAGAGATGTAGGCTGTCTCCGCTCGGCGCGCGCTGCGTGGGTCAGGCTCGCTTGTGGAGGGCGTAGGCGAGCTCGAACTGCTGGTCCTCGTCGAGGGAGTCGGCGAACTGGCGGTAGTGGGCGCGGTCTTTGGCGGTGGGCTTTTTCCCGCGCCAGGCGGGTGAGAGGTCGAGGTGGGCGTGGGCGACGTTGACCCATTGCCAGGTCAGGCCGTAGCCGACGCTGCTGTAGTGGGTGCCGGGGCGGAACTGTCGGGCCCACTCGTTGAACCAGCGGCTCATGTAGAGCCGGTGCTCGATCTTGGCTTCGGTGGCTCGGTAGTCCCGCCGACGCGTCTCCTCGGCGGCCCGCCAGATCCGGGCTTCCCACTCGTCCGGGCTGACGAGCATCGTGGCCGAGCAGGCGCGGGCCAGGCGAACACCCATCGGCCCGGGCATGTTGAGCGCTTCGGCGGCGGCCTTCCACGTCGTGACGTCCGGGTGCAGACGAGCAAGCGACAGGGATGCGAAGGCCCGGACGGTGTCTTCGCTGGAGTCGAACGCGCCTTGCAGGTGTTCGAGGTACTGGGCGTGCGGGATGACCTGGGGGATGACGGGCAGGTTGATCGGCATACGCGCTCCTGGGTGGGTGTCGAGGTGGTGGGACAGGCGCCGGTGCGGGGCGCGGGCCGCCATGACGAGCCGGGTCAGGGTGGGGGTCATGACCGTGTGGTCGGCGAGCCAGCCGAGGGGCCCGTCCGGGGTGGTCGGGGGGAGCTCGGTCCACGGCGTCAACGCGGCCGCGGCGGCGTCGACGTCGGGGGCGGCCAGGATCGCGTCGGCGGTGGCCAGGGCGGCACCGCGGACACCGGGGTCGTCGGGTGGTCGGAGGCCCCACCGTGGGCCGCGGTCGCCGGTCCGCTGGTCCGCCTCGTGGGCGAGGGTTGCGGGCCAGTGGGCGAGGTCGGTGGCGCCGGGTTGGCCGGCGAGGTGGAGCATCAGGGTGGTCAGGTGCCGTAGGTCGGTCAGGTAGGCCGCGGGGCTGGCGGGCTGTCCGAGGACCTCGATGTCGTGGCCGTCGAGGGCTGCGTCGACCCGCCGCTGCGTCAACATGACAGCCTCGTCTGCGGGGCTGGTCGCGATGGTCGTGAGGTCGTGTGGGCACTGGCGTGTGGGTCCGTCGCCGAGCGGGTTCCCGCACACCAGGCTCCCCCCGACGCGGCGGAGGTGCGAATGCCGTTGGTCGCGGAATGGTCGTTGGCAGGCGCGGCATTCGGCGACGAGCAGGTCACCGTGGCGGGTGCAGGCGGTGACCGTCAGGAGCCGCCACGCGGTCTGCCATGCGCCGGTCTCGGCGAGGCAGGTGGGGCAGATCTGGGTGCCGTGGGCGGGTGCCCAGCCGCGGGCGGAGACCTGCCGGTAGGAGTGCCGGTCGGCTGGGTCGAGGCCGGTGAGGTCGAGGGCGGTGCCGTCGAACGCGGCGAGGGTGGCGGCATACACGTCCTGTTCGTCGACGCGGGCGAGAGCAGCGAGCCGAGTGATCGTCTGTGGTGAGGGGGCGAGGGTGAGGTAACGGTTGCCGGCGCGTCCACGACCGGTGGCGTTGAGGAGTTGGGCGGTGGTCAGGCCGTTGGCGTCGGCGAGGTGCTCGAGCCAGGACTCGATCGACTCACCCGGGCGGGGTGTCACCGACACGGGCAGGGCCGCGGTCATGGCGTGTCTGGGGGTGGTGGGCGCGACCCCCAGGCACTGTCGTCCGGCAGGAGATCCTGGGGGTCACTTCCCGGTCCCTCGCAAGGGTGGGCGTCGATAGGCAGCCTACGGGCCGCGACGTGACGTCTCATCTCAGTTGCTCGCGTGCTGGGCTCAGCTCTGCGCGCAGAGCCGTGGAGACATCGTGGGCGGAGCTGAGTTTGCGGGCTTGGACGACCTTGGTGACGCGTCGACCTTCGTCGAGGACCCATTCGAGGTCGTCGCCGTCCAGGGTCGCCACCCGGTGCGGGCAGTGCCTCGTCCCGCTGAGGGCATTGTCGAGGGCGTTGACCATGCCCGGGAAGATCGGGCTGTCGAGGTGAACGACGGTGTCGGGCAGTTCGCCGCTGCTAAGCAGTTGCCCCGCTAGTGCCGGGACGGCGTCAGCAGTGTCTGCGACGTCGGCAT
>JAKOZM010000489.1 GCA_029779995.1 Actinomycetes bacterium | reverse complement strand
CTCCGTCTCGTATCCGGTATTAGCAGCTGTTTCCAACTGTTATCCCAGAGTCTGGGGCAGGTTACTCACGTGTTACTCACCCGTTCGCCACTGATCAGAGGAGCAAGCTCCTCGTCACCGTTCGACTTGCATGTGTTAAGCACGCCGCCAGCGTTCGTCCTGAGCCAGGATCAAACTCTCCGTTGATGTTTTGCTCCACGGGCAGGCCGTGGAAACTGTTACCCACGAAGGGTTGTTTCACTGACTGAGCAAGAACAACTAGCCGAGCTGCCGAAGCTGCTCGTGTTATTCATTGTCAACCAAAGGATTTTCGTTCGCGATCGGCCATGTGGGACGTCGTCACACATGGAGCCGACCTCGAGACGAGGTTATTGGCATCGATTTTTGGCACGCTGTTGAGTTCTCAAGGTTCGGACGCACACCGCAGTTGCGCCGCTCTCGCGGCCTGGCTTTGGGGCAACCCTTCAATCTTATCCGCGTCCATCTTGGGCGTCAAATCCGTGCCGCGGCGTCCAGTGGGACATGTGGCGACCGGCGTCAGCGCGCTTGGCTCTCTGCGGGGTTCACCACTCTACCAGAGTTTTTCGGAGCGTTTGCCGGCCGTTCTGGCCGTGCAAACCGCGCCGGCGGACCGGTGCAGGTGGTGGGAGTCAGTCCTCGGGACCGGCCATCTCGCGTTGCCGCGGGTGTCCGTTCCTCCCTGTCGGGCTGACGGATGAGAACCATAGCCCGGGCCGCCGGGATCTCCAAATCGGGTGCTTTTCGCGCTGGCCGCGGCCACGATGTGTGTCCGGCCAGGACGCGAACTGCCTTGCAGCCCAGGGGTATGGGTCACCCCGCGAGTCGGGCTGCGGCCTGCGCCTTGCGACCGCGACGCAGCAGGACGGCATACCCGTGCAAGAAGTCCTCGGTTGTGAGGACTGTCTCGGGGTCGGAGACCTTGACGTTGTTGACCGATACACCGCCGTCGGCGACCAGCCGACGCGCACCGTTGCGCGACTCGGCCAAGCCTGTAGCGACCAATGCGTCGACGACGCTCGCCCCCACCGGCACCTCCCCGTGCGGCAGTTCCGCGGAGGCATCACGCCAGGTGCCGGCATCGAGCGCGCCCAGATCTCCCTTGCCGAAGATCGCCTCGGAGGCTGCCTGCACACTCGCCGTGGCGGTCGCGCCGTGCGCCAAGGTCGTGATGAAGGACGCCAGCTCCTTCTGGGCGGCGCGTCGGAACGGCTCCTGCTGGACCTGCCGCTCGAACTCGGCGATCTCGTCGCGGTCCAGGTCGGTGAACACCCGCAGGAGCGCGACCACCGAGGCATCCTCGACGTTGAGGAAGTACTGGTAGAGGGCGTACGGGCTGGTCATGTCGGCCGAGAGCCAGATGGCATTGCCCTCCGACTTGCCGAACTTCGATCCCGAGGCGTCGGTGAGCAGCGGGGTCGCGAGCGCGTGCACCCCGACGCCCTCGACGCGATGGATGAGATCGACCCCGGCGGTGAGGTTGCCCCACTGGTCGGAGCCGCCGGTCTGCAGAGTGCAACCGTGGGCCCGGAAAAGCTCGAGGAAGTCCAGCGCCTGCAGGAGTTGGTAGCTGAACTCGGTGTAGGAGATCCCCTCCTGGCTGTCCAACCGCCGGGCCACCGCCTCCTTGCGGACCATCTGGTTGACCCGGAAGTGCTTGCCGATGTCGCGCAGGAAGTCCAGCGCCGACATCGGCTCGGTCCAGTCGAGATTGTTGACGAGGATCGCTGGATGCTCACACGCCGGGTCGGTGCCGTCGAAGTCGAGGAACGGGCGCACCAACTCCTTGATCCGCGCCACATTGGCGGCCGCCTCGTCCTTGGTCTTGAGCACCCGCTCCGAGGTCGGCTTCGGGTCGCCGATGAGACCGGTGGAACCACCCACCAGGCAGATGACCCGGTGGCCGGCCCGCTGCAGGCGCCGCAGCACGATCAGCTGCACGAGGTTGCCGAAGTGTAGTGACGGCGCGGTCGGGTCGAAGCCGCAATAGGCCGTGATCGGTCCGCTCGCGAGTGCCTCCCGCAGCGCGGTCTCGTCGGTGGTCAAGGCCACCGATCCGCGCCACTGCAGCTCGTCGAGGATGTCGTTCACGGTATGCGTCCCTTTCGCCTGCGATATCACCCCGCCGCGCGGGGCCGGGGTCAAGCCTGCCGCACGGCATACCTGCAATGCCAACGGGTATGCCGTGTGCCGCCTCGCGTGGCA
>JAKOZM010000485.1 GCA_029779995.1 Actinomycetes bacterium | reverse complement strand
GGGGTGTTTTGCCTGGTCAGAGGGGTTTCAGGCCGGTGATCCGGGCTGGTGGGGTGACGTTGCAGGCGGTGAGTAATGCCCGTTGTTTGTCGGTGAGTTCGGTGGTCTGCACCACGGTGCCGGCCGGCCCGGCCAGGGTGACCGCGGCGACCCGGGTCAGTTCGGTGTTGATGGTGTTCCAGGTGTGCCCGGTGGCTTCCTCGGCGACGCGGGTGAGTAGCAGGGCCAGCCAGCAGATCAGCACGTGGGCCCGGATCCGGGGTTCCAGGCGGTGGAACACCGGGCGTAGCAGCAGCCCGGATTTGAGGTCCCGGAAACCGCGTTCGGCGGTGAGCAGGTTCTTGTAGCCCAACGCGACCTCGGCTGGGGACAGGTGCTGATCGGAGGTGGACAGCAGGTACTTGCCGTCGAGTTTGGCTTCGGCGGCGATCGCGGTCTTGTCCAGCACCAGCCGGCCAGTCGATGTCTGGCGCAGCCAGCGGCCCAACGTGATGTGGTCACGCAGTGCGCACTCGGCACGGCTGTGACCGGCCAGCTCGGCCTCCAGGCGCTGCCTGGCTTTGGCGGTGCCGGCCTTCTTCAGCCCGGCCTGGGCGCGTGCCCTGGCATCAGCGATCCGCGCCAACTCGTTCGTCAGGTGCGTGATCGCGGCGTCGCGGGTGGCCGCGTCCTTGGTGGCTTCGGCGGTGTTGTGACAGACCACCCACCGCACCCCCGGGGTGTCGGGCATCTGGACTTCCTTGACCCGCAGATGCGCGTTGACCTCGGTGAACCGCCCCGGCGTCGACAAGGCCCTGGTGGCGTCGGCGGATTTGTCGCGCATCTTGATCCCGGCGATCCACTGCCCGCCGCCTTTGCGCAGGTAGTCCAGGTTCGCGTGGCTGGAGAACCCGCGGTCGACCACGGTGATCACCCGCCCCAGGTTCCAGTCGCGCATCCCATCACGGACTTCGGGCAGCACGGTGGTGTCGGAGGTGTTACCCGGCCAACACCACACCCGCACCGGGATACCCTCCTTCGTGACGGCCAGCCCGATGATGATCTGCGGCAGGTCGGGGCGGTGGTCCTTGGAATGGCCGTACCGGCGAAACCCCGCCGTGCCGTCCTCGCCGACGTCGGGGTCTGCCTCGAAGTAGGTGCTCGTGGTGTCAAAAAGGATCACATCGACGTCCAGGTTGAGCAGGTTCGCGACCGCGAAGAACACCGCCTCCTGCACCCCCGCGGTCGCGTCAGCCTCCACCAGTAGGTCCATCGCCCGGTAGGCCTGATCATCGGACAGGTCACCGAGCCCGTCGATCGCGACGTCATGCACCGCCCAGTCCGCCGCCGCCCGCTTGGATGCCGGGTCCAGGGCCCGGTTGGCGACCAGCGCGAACAGCACCCGCTCCACATCCGTGGTGAACCGGCGTGTCCCCAACAGCTCCCGCAACGCCTTATCGATGCCCAACTGCTTCCAAAGTCCATCGAGCAGGTGCACCCCGCCCAGCGACCTCGACGAGGTCAGCCGCAGCCCGGCCACCGGATCAGACGACATGTCGGCGTACGGGTCCGGGTCACCCAGATACCGGGTCAGACTCGATACCAGCCGGCGCAGCCCGTCGTGGTCCAGCCGGTCCTCACGGCCCAGGTTCAGCAACACTTTCGCCTTCGACACCCCGCCGATCTTCTCGTTGTGGGCCAGCGCCACATACCGCACCACACTGCCGTCGGTGTTGGTCCGCGAGGTGGTCCGCAGGTACATGCCTACCAGGCAACCCACATCCCAGCGTCAAGTCAAGCCGGACACGGCCAAGTCGTGTGCCTACCATTTTCAGCCCCAGACAACCGTCCTGAGCACGAAATCAGGCCCGAAACCCCGAAAAATGCCCACCAACTGCGGAACCCGGGATTAAGGGCATGCCCGAACCTAACCACCTCCTGTTTCGTCCCCCGAATGGCCTAACCGACCCCTCAATCCCACATCACAGCATCCGACCCGTCGAAGGAATGAGCATGACATCCACTCAGGCTCTGCGCGGGAGTTCCTGCATCTTCACCGCCATGCTGATGGTGATCGCCGGCATGCTTGGCCTGACCGCCTCACCGGCGCAAGCCGCGAGCCCGACGGTCGGCATTTCTCCGGGCGGAGACCTCCTGTGGCTGTCCGACGCCGACCTGGCCCGCGAACTCGATCTGTACAAGGCCACTGGCATGACGATGGTGCGCGTAGATTTCGACTGGCCGAGCATCGAGGCGACAAAGGGGACGATGAACTGGACGGCGACCGACCGCGTCGTTAACGCAGCGGCCGCCCGCGGCTTGAGCATCCTGGCTTTGCCAACTTACAGCCCACTGTGGGCAACTTCGGTTGCGGGCAAGACGCATGCGGGACCGGCCAACCCGGCCGACTACGCAAGCTTCCTCACAAAGGCAGTGCAGCGTTACGCCGGACTTGGCGTGAAGTCATGGGAGATCTGGAACGAACCGAACCTCACGAACTTCTGGGCGCCCAAGCCCGACCCTGCCGCATACACCGCACTGCTCAAGAGCGCGTACCAGGCTGTAAAGACCGCCGACCCCACCGCCGTAGTTCTCGCCGGCGCCCTGTCACCCGCAACGGACCCTGCCGACGGATCGCAGATCTCGCCTGTCACCTTTACCAAGAAGATGTATTTGAGCGGCGCCAAGGGCTTCTTCGACGCGTTGTCCGTGCACCCTTACTGCTACCCGGCGATGCCGAATGACACCACTACCGCGAGTTGGAACACATTCCAGCGCCTTCCGCTGGTGCACGATGTGATGGCCGCGAATGGTGACGGCTCCAAGCAGATTTGGCTCACCGAGTACGGCGCTCCGACGGGGACCGGCACCGACGCGGTCACCGAGGCGAAGCAGGCTGACCTGCTGGTCGCCGCTATCAGCACCGCCGCCTCATGGGCCTGGACAGGACCCCTCTTCTTCTACGGCGGCCGCGACCGTGGGACCGACCCAACTGACCGTGAGCAGAACTTCGGCTACGTGCGCACTGACTACTCTTCGAAACCGGCACACACCGCTCTCACACAGGCCCTCAATGGTACGACGCCTGCCCCCGCCCCGGTGAAACCCACTGCCCCAACCGCCCTCAGGGCCACTGCCGTGGCGGCTACCTCGGCCACCGTCACCTGGATCCCCAAGACAGGTGACACTGTGACCGGTTACCAGGTCCAGATCCGTCGCAACTCGGGTTCATGGTCAACGCTGGCGAAGGTGGCCAGCACCAAGGCGATGGCCACGTTGACAGGACTGCGTGCGAGTAGCACCTACACGGTGCGGGTGGCGCTGTACAACCAGGCCGGTCAGAGCGCTTACTCCTCGAACCTGACGTTCAAGACGCCATCGACCACCGCCCGCGCCAGCCTCTCTTCGATCACACCCAGCGGCATGGCGACCGACATGGCCACGGCTGACTAGCCAACCGTCTTGACCCAACAACGCACTTCCCCAGTGCACAGCGGACGCAGTTGTGACACCTAGCAGGCATCAAGAAGTGATTCGCTGTTTCACCTTGGCGAGAGTGCTGCGTGCGCGAACGACCATCGCTGGGCGTCGGTCGTCATCGGCTTGGTAGGCCCTCAACGTGGCCGCTGGACCCTCAGGGATCTGCAGCTCCTGGCGAGCAAGTGCGTCCTTGGGCTCCACCTGAAAGACGCGTTGATCAACTTGTTGGCCCGGTTGCACATGCTGGCCGGTGAGATCCAGATACGAAATGCGTAACAGGTCTAAGCCGTCATCGGTGCCACACATAGCGGCGATGGCGCCTACACGGGGGTTGAAGTCGATGAGGCGGTAGACCTTGTCGCGTGTATCCAATACGAAGTCGAGGTCGGCCATACCCGCATAGCCGATGGACTGTAGGAAACGGTCACCCAACGCAGCCACCTCGGCGTTGGGCAGGGACTCCACGAGCGTAGCCTCGCCTCGGTGCAATGGATAGTCACGACGTTTGAGCCCCGTGAAGGAGCTCATGACGTGTCGCGACCGGTAAGCCTGGTAGCTCCATTTTTCTGCAACGTCGGCAGGCGTGAACTCCTGAACGAGGGGCGGGTGTTCTTCGGAGAAGTTGACTTCGGCCCATGCTCGCAGTTGGGCAGCGTCATCCAAGACCATCGTGTACTGCACTGCTGGGGCTATTACGCGTGAGAAGGGCTGGCTGTTCTTAAGCACAATGGGGAAGCGCAGGGTAGCTGCCAAAGCTTCCAGCTGGTCCCGCGTCGTCGGCACGAAAGTCGGCGGACTGGCGATCCCGTGCTCAGCGCACAGTGTGTGCAGCGACCACTTGTCGGCAAGGGCGCGTGGCAGGCCTCGTTTGACATTGGGGAGGATGACCCCGTCCGGACGGTTCTCGGACAGCCATACAGCGGCTTCGTCATCCGTGGCAATGGCTACGGCGGGCCGGCCAATAACGCGCAGGGCGGTGGCGAGGTTGCGCCGGTTGTCGGCATCGGAAGCAGCCGGATCAAGTGCGCGTCCGGCACGTGTCACATATCGGCTCACGGCGAGTGGTGTGGCACGACTCTCAGTCATCGCGAAAACGCGCACCCCGGCCCTGCCCAATGACCGAGCGATCCACAAGCCGCCATGGTGCAGGGGGTACTCCCCCATCTTCACGACCAACACAGGGACGTCCCAGCGCATGCACTCTCCCTTTCGCACCGCCTTCTGAAGCGCACAAGAGGACTTGCGATCGGGCGTGTGCTGCAGCGGTAGGCTTACGGCAATGATGTCACGTGTTCTCGCCCTGTTGCTGTTGATGCTGATGGGCGGGACGGCAGCAGGGTGTACCAATACACCAGAGTCCGGGAACCCCCGTTTTGGCGTGTCCCCTGGGGCGAATATTCTTTGGCTGCCTGAGGCCGAGATGCATCGCGAACTCGACCTGTACTCAAACGCGGGCTTCGGTTGGATCCGGCTCGACATCGACTGGAATTCGATCGAACCTTCCCCCGGTGAGTTCAACTGGCACGCGACGGACCTGGTCGTGAAGGCGGCGCGCGATCGCAACATGCGAGTCCTAGCCATGCCGGCCTACTCGCCGCCCTGGGCCGCCACCGTACCCGGCGACCCACATTCCGAACCTGCGGATATGACCTCCTTCGCCCAGTTCGTGGGCAGGGCAGTGGCGCGCTACGCACCTCTTGGCGTCCATGACTGGGAGATCTGGAACGAGCCGAATTCCAGCCTCTTTTGGAAGCCGCGCCCGAACGTGGCTCAGTACGCAGAAATGCTGAAACTGACCTCGGCGGCAATTCGCGAGCAGGACGACCAAGCGACGATCGTTGCTGGCGCTTTGGCGCCAGCCTCTGATGCCGCCAACGGGAGCCAGATCGCGCCGGTCACCTTCGTCGAGCAGCTCTTTGCTGAAGGTGCGGCCCCATCGTTCGACGTATTGTCGGTGCACCCCTACACATATCCACAGCTGCCGACCGACCCCGACAGCTCATGGCAGAGCGGTTTCGATCTCACCGAGATCCACCGGACGATGACCGACCTTGGCGACCCCAAGGATATCTGGATCACGGAGTTCGGAGCACCCACCGGAACTGATCCACGCGCGGTCTCTGAAACACGGCAAGCGCAGATCCTGGTCAGTGGAGTCAGCGATGCACCGCCTTCGGTGCAAAAGGTGTTCTTGTACGGCGGACGGGACCGTGGTTGGGACGAGTCGGATCGAGAGCAGAACTTCGGGTTCGTTCGATCCGACTTCAGTGCCAAGCCGAGTCTGACCGCCCTGCAGGAGGCCTTGATCATGCCTTCGCCGTCAGGCTGAGTCCGGATCGGAGACTCTGGTAGTCGCCTTCTGCTTACGCATCAGTCCCAGGGCAAGGACCGGGATTCCCAGCTCGCGGAGCTTGGTGAGGGTAGCCCGGACCTGTCGTGAACGGCTGCGCGCAACGACCAGCACCGCCGCTGGCGAACTCGCCAGGCTCACCGCGGACAATGCGGAAGGACTGGCATCGTTGGGCTCGGGCAGATAGACGGTGTGACCATCTGCCGGTGGCCGTTCACCGGAGTCGGCGATGACCACCAAATCCACGGGACCACCCAAGTGCTCGGTTTGGCGGCGCAGTGACTCCACGGCAGAGTCGGGGATCCCGGGCGTGGCGGCCATCCAGGTTTGGCCACCGATTCGGCCCTGCTGCACGAGCATCAGCGCCAGATCCGCAGTGGCCGTGAACACGGGAATCTGCAGTTCTGATCCCAGAGCGCGCAGAATCCGGCCGTTGACGCGCCAGTTGATGAAGCGATGCAGTAATCCAGCTGCTGTGAACAGGACGAGAAAGCCGGCCAGCAGCCCTGTGACGAACAGGGTGACTGCCCCGGAGCCCATTTGGCCCTGTCCTTCAGCGGGCAGCAGCACACGAAGTTGCGTGCCGCCGAGTTGCAACTCCTCGTCCTTGTTCACAATCTGGACGAGGCTGCTTCCGAGGGCGTTGTTCATCGACACTGCTTGCTGCTCGTCGGGCGCGGTCGCGGTGACGATGATCTCGCCGGGCCCAACGCCGGGAGCCAGCGATGACTGCTCACGCATTGTGGTCGTGTCAACGGCTGGCACGGCACTGGCGGATGCAGCGTCGAGCACCGCTGGAACATCTCCCAGGGCTGCGTACCACTCGACGGCGGTGGATAGCAGATCAGTGTCCAGAGCCCCTGCGGGCGGGACGACGCGCAGCGTGGACGTCGATGTGAAAGAACTTGCCGACGTCAATGACAAGGCGGCAGCGAGCAGACCTCCCAGCACAGCACCGAGCAGCACACCACGAATGTGCACCCAGGCATTATGGATGAAGTCGCCGACCTCCACCGCTCAAGCCTATAACGAGGGCTTGGGTCTTCCGGGGCCCAACAGGTCACGGGTCTTTGCAACATCCACGCGCATTGCCTCGATGAGTGCTTGCACCCCCTCGAATTTCTCCATGGGTCGCAGGCGATGAGCGAACTCGACCGTCATCTCAGAACCGTACAAATCCTGGTCAACATCGAGCAGATACGCCTCCACGGTTCGCTGCGACACGCCGAACGTTGGGTTGGTGCCGACGCTGATCGCTGCTAGCGCTCTGCCGGACGGCCAATACCCGTAGCCGGCATAGACCCCGTCAGCAGGAATTGCAGCCATTGAATCAACGCAGAGATTCGCCGTGGGGTAACCAAGCGTCCGGCCGCGCTTCTGACCATGTGTCACCGGTCCGGTGAGCGAGTGACGGCGTCCCAGCATCGAGGCAGCGAGTTCCACATCCCCCTCCGCGATGCGAGCGCGGACGCGGGTGGACGAGATTGCCTCAGCTCCTTCAGCAGCCAAATCGAACTCCACCACCTTTAACCCGGCGTCGCGCAGCGTCTGGGCGGTGCCCGCAGCCTTGTGTCCGAACCGGAAGCCCGCACCGATGACAACCTGGCGGGCGTCATGGCGCCGTACAAGAACAGTTTCGACGAACTCCGTGGCGGGCATATGTGACATCGCATCATCGAAACGCAGTACATCCACGCCGTCGATGCCCAGAGCGTGCAACAACTCAACCCGATGGGCCACCGAACACAACCGCGTGGGGGCGTGGCCAGGGCGCAAGACCTCCAGGGGATTGGGATCGAACGTCACGACGATGGCGCGGTGCTGCGCCGTGGCGGCGCGCGCCACAGTCTCAGCTACAAGCGCCTGATGGCCACGGTGCACACCATCAAAGACGCCGATCGTCAGGACTGATGCCACCCCCCCAGCCTGCCAGACCGTCAGCCGAAGTCACCGCGGGGCATCGTGTGCGTCAATGGTTGGCGAGCACCGTACTCACATGTTCCTGAATGCGAGAACGGAAAACGGGGCGGGCAAAACCCGCAGCGTGGGCCGTGATGGTCGCGCGGTCCCACGAGATACCGCTCGCACGTGTGATCGCCTCTGCAAACACCAGAACCATGTCTCCGGCAGGATCGACGAGCAAGCCCGTCACTCCATCGATCACAGTGTCCCGGGCACCCCCCGCATTGAGCGCAACGACAGGTGCGCCACATGCCTGAGCCTCCACTGGCACGATGCCGAAGTCCTCCTCGCCAGGCATGACAAGACAGGCACATCGACGGTAGAGGTCGCGCAACTCCTCGTCACTGACCCTACCCACAAAGGTGGTGTGCGGACCCGCAGCCTGTTTGCACGCATTCATAGCGCGTCCATCACCGGCGGCCACGATTGGAATCCCAGCGCGTTCGGCAGCTGCGATGGCAATCTCCGGGTGCTTATAGGGCACCATGCGTCCGGCCACAAGGGCAAATCGCTCGCGCGGGATGGCCGGATCAGGATGGTAAAACGTGGTGTCCACGGGCGGGAAGATCACCGTCGAGTCTCGCTTCCACCACCTGCGGATTCGCTCAGCCACAGCCGTGGAATTAGCAATCAGGCTTCGCACTTTCTGCGCCGAGACGAAGTCCCGGTGTCGCTGAGTGGCCGAGAACATGGCCAAGGCCGTCTCCCCCGCTTTGCCCCCCAGTTCGCCCCTACGCATCTCCGACTCCCACATCCACCGTGCCGGACTGTGAACGTATGAGATGACAGGAGCCTCTGTAGCCCACACAACCTGGTTCGCAAATGCGTGATGGCTGGCCAGGACAGCATCCACGTCGGGGATCGGCAAGGTACGCATTGCGTGGGGGAGCAGGGGAAGTAGGTAGGCGTAGCCACCGTTTCGGTAAAGCCGGTTCAGGGGACCCGGCTGCACCTCCATGCCGGCAGGCAAGATCTCGGGATTCACGATTGGTGCCAAGATCGGAGCGTCTGGCCAAATGCGACTGAACTGTGCGACGACCAACTCAGAGCCTGCGAAATCAGTGAACCGTTCATGCACTAGGGCTAACGACGTCACGTTCGAGACTCTAGTCCGCTACCTGAACCAGTCGCGAGGGATTCACGTCGAACACCCCGATCGTCACGGTCGCACCGTTTCCCACGCCTCTACCTTGCCAGCCAGTCATTGCGCGGCGTTCAGCAGGATTCGCACGGCACCCTCTTCGGACCGCGCCACTGACACCCAGCGGCCGTCCGGGTCGACGACCAGCGTCGGCTCGGTCGGCAAATCGATGGTCGGCCGGCGACCATGACGCAGGTCCGTGGCTTGCTCGGGAGTCGCCGCCACGACAGGCAGCAATCGAGCCATGACGGCTTCGGGCGCATGCACCGGCGGAGCCGTCTCCCCCAGCACTGAACACTGCCCGACCATGATCGGCCCGATGGCCGTGCGCCGCAGCGCTGTGAGATGCCCCGCGCTCCCGAGCGCCGAGCCCAAGTCGCGGGCCAACGCCCGGATGTAGGTGCCACTGCTACAGGTGACGACGACATCGATGTCGGTCACGGGCAGTTGAGGGTGCGGTCGGGGCCCCCCGATCATCTCGAAGCGCTCGATGGTGACCGGCCGAGCCGCGAGTTCCACCTGCTGGCCGCTGCGGACACGCGCGTAGGAACGCACCCCGTCGACCTTGATCGCCGACACCGCACTCGGCACCTGCTGGATGTGCCCGGTCAGCGCCGTGATCCGGGTGGACAGGCCCGCCGGATCCCACTCCCAGCCAGGCGTCGCCGTGATCTCCCCCTCGGCATCATCGGTGACGGTGCTTTGCCCGAGCCGGATGATGGCCTCATAGGTCTTGCCCTGCCCCTGGACGAACTGCAGGAGTTTGGTCGCATGCCCCAATCCCACCACCAAGACGCCGGTGGCCATCGGGTCGAGCGTGCCGGCATGACCGACCCGCTTCTGGCCGTACAGGCGCCGCAGTCGAGCGACCACGTCGTGGCTGGTCCACCCGGCACTCTTGTCGATCAGCGCGAATCCGGTGATCACGCGGCCAGGGCCCCCAGGAACCGGTTCAGCGTCTCCTCGGCGTCGTGACTGCCCGTGAAGCCTGCGGCCAAGCGATGTCCGCCGCCGCCCACCTGCGTACACACAGCGCCCACGTCGGCCACGCCGGCCGACCGCGAGGAAACTCGCCACGATCCGTGGTCATCCTGCTTGAGGACGACGGCCACATCCACGTCTGCCACGGTGCGCACGGCGTCGATCAGGGCCTCCACCTCCGTGAAGGCGATCCCCCGATCCGCGCGTGCCTGGGCGGGCACCTGGGCGATCGCCACCGTGTAGCCGGCGACGGTACGGATGTCGAGGTCGGCCATGACGGCCGATTGCAGGGCGATGAACTCCCTGCTCTTGGTGTCGAACATAGCCTTGGCGATGCCTGCGAAATCGATGCCCGTGTCCATCAGCCGGGCGGCTGCGCGCATCGCGGCTGGCGTCGTGGCGGGATAACGGAACGAGCCGGTATCGCTGGAGATCGCGGCGTAGAGGCAAATGGCGATGTCGTGGGTAAGGTCCACGCCGAGCGCGTCGATGAGGTCGAGGGCGAGCATCCCGGTTGCCGGCTGTCCGGCGTCGCACACATTGATACCCGCGAAGGGGATGAAGCTTGCATGGTGGTCGATGGCGATGAACGAGGTGGCTGCTTCACCGATGGGCAGCAGCCGGCCGATGCGGTCAGGTGACGAGGCGTCCATGCTCATCACCACGTCGGCCTGGGCGGACTGCGGGTCGACCAACAGGTCCTGCCGAGGGAGGAAACGCAGGCCGGGGGGCACCTCGAACGGGTCGTCGGGAAATGTGACCCGCACTCGCACACCCAGGCTTTCCAGGGCGATCGCGGTGGCTAGAGTCGACCCGAGGGCGTCGGCGTCGGGATTGACGTGCGCCACGAGCAGCACGCTGTCAGCCCCGCGAAGGGTGTCGGCGATCTGCTGCATGGTCACGGCTTTGATTCTAGGGGCTCTTAGTTAGACAGGGTTTTCGTGATCGTGGGATGCCGTAGCCCGCAGGGCCTATCCGCATGACTGCCTAGGCTCCCGGAATGGTGTTCATGGGTGTCGCCCGCCGGATCGCCGACCCGCGGTTATCGGGTTATCCACTACGTAGTTCCTGGTCCCGATACTTTGTCGTAGGTCCCTCGTACGGTGTGGGCATGAACGATTCGGTGGTTGCGGTCCTGGAGGAATGGTTCTCCGTCGGGGATCCGCTGGAGCGGGCGAAAGCCGCCGAGGCGGTGATCGGGTACTGCCACGCCCAGCAGTTGCAGGCCTTTCACCAGGTGTTCGTGGAGTCCGAACTGGGTGCCGATCCGGACGGGGTGGTGGTCGACCCGACCCCGCCGGAGGTGGCGTGTGCGATGGTCTGGTCCCCGGGTGCGGCCTCGTCGATGGTCGATCTGGCCGTGGACGTGGTCCAAGATCTGCCGATACTGCTCACGGCGCTGGCCGACGGGCGTCTGGATTTGGTGAAGGTGCGGGAGATCACCCGGGCAACTTGCGAGCTGTCCCCGACCGACCGTGCCCAGGTCGCCGAGCGGGCCATCTCGTTTGCGGCCACCCGGACCCGTGGGCAGTTGCGGCCGTGGTTGACCCGCCAGGTCGACCGGATCGACGCCGACGCCGCCGAACGCCGCCGGAAGAAGGCCCGCAAGTGCCGCAAAGTCAGCCTCATCCCGGAGCAGGACGGCATGGCAACCCTGTCCGCCTACCTCACCGCGGAAGAGGCCACCGCCTGTATGGAGTCGCTCCGGGTCCGGTCGAACAACATTCAGGGCAACCGCGACGCGATCCGGGCGGACATGTTCATCGAACTGTTGACCGGGATCACCCCGGCCGAGCAGATCCCGGTCGCGGTGATCATGACCGACGACGGGGCGGAGATCGAAGGGTACGGGCCGATCGCCGACCTGCACGCCGACGAGCTGCTGCGCCGCCTGGAGTTGCCGTCGGCGATCATCCGGCTGACCCTGCCCCAACTCCAGGCCGGCTACCTACCCAACCTGAAAATGCGCCGCTACGTGCGCACCAGGGATCGGCACTGCCGGTTCCCCGGCTGCCGACGGCCCGCCCGCAACTGCGATTTGGACCACATCGTGCCATGGCCGGCCGGGCCGACCGACGCGGACAATCTGCAGCCGTTGTGTCGTTACCATCACCGCATCAAGACGCACGGCAAATGGCGGGTGGAGCGTGGACCGAACAACACCACCATTTGGATCAGCCCCCGCGGCAAGCGATACACCAGCCGCCCCGACGACCCCTGACCACGGGAATCCCGCCCACGCGGGCAGCACCACAAAGGAGCATCAAGCCCCCACCCATCCGGTCTGGCCGGTGTTGCTGGCACGCACGCGGCACATCTACGTCGCCCGATAACCCGCTGACTCAGCAGGGTCCGACCACGGTCTGGGACCGATCGCGCGACGCTCGTGGATCGCGCCTTCGTCGTCCGCACGAGACTCCCTGGAAGGCTGGGAACCCGTGACGGATCTGAATGGAGCTGATGTGGCGATCGAAAGAATGGCAGTGAATCCAGTGACTTGGTCGATAGGGATGGGGTTCAACCAGGGCGAACTTGTGCTTGGGCAACCCAGGACCCTGTACTGCTCTGGGCAGACTGCGATGAGTGCCGACGGTAGACCTCAAC
>JAKOZM010000464.1 GCA_029779995.1 Actinomycetes bacterium | reverse complement strand
AGTTGGTCAACGGTGTACGAGATGGCCCGGTACGGCAGACCGCCCGTGGTCTAGCGGTCTGTCGGACAGCGTGCTCCGCGGGGCCCTCGGTGGGGGTTGTGCGTCTGTCCACAGTTCTTATTCGGCGGCTCGTTTTGTCGTACGTGCGTTCTAGCATGGGGGTATGGATCAATCGATGGTTGCGGCGTGGGAGGCGATGCTGCCCGACGGTGACCCGCTCGAGGTCGCGAAGGCCGCCGAGGCGATGATCGGGTTCTTCCACGCCCAACAGCTGGTGGCGTTGCATCAGGTGTACCAGGAGAGCGAGGCTGGTGCCGACCAGGACGGTGTGGTCGTGGACCCGTGCCCGCCGGAGATCGCCTGCGCGATGCTCTGGAGCCCGGGTGTCGCGTCGGCGATGGTTGACGTGGCGGTGGATGTGGTCACCGACCTGCCCGCCGTGTTGGCCGCGCTGGCTGAGGGCCGGATCGATCTGGGCACGGTGCGGGAGATCGTCCGCGCCACCAGTGGGCTTTCGCTGGCCGACCGGCGGGAGGTGGCCGACCGGGCCATCACCTACGCGGCCACGCACACGAAGTCGCAGCTACGTCCGTGGCTGACCCGCCAGGTCGACCGGGTCGACCCCGACGCCGCCGAACGCCGCCGTAAGCGGGCCCGTAAACAGCGCGGGGTGTGGCTGAGCCCGGAACCGGACGGCATGGCCACCCTGTCCGCCTACCTCACCGCCGAGGAAGCCAGCGCCTGCATGGAGTCGGTGCGGGCGGGCTGCCGCTCCACCGACGGGTCGCGGGACGCGAACCAGGCCGACACCTTCGTGGAGCTGTTGACGGGGATCAGCCCCGCCCAACAGGTCCCCGTGACCGTGATCATGACCGACGACGGGGCCGAGATCGAAGGGTACGGCCCGATCAGCGACGGTCACGCCGCCGACCTGCTGGCCCGGCTGCACACACCCTCGGTGACTGTCCTGACCCGCCCGCCCATGGGCATCCGCTACGCCCCCAGCCTCGCGATGCGGCGGTACGTGCAGGTGAGGGACCGGCACTGCCGCTTCCCGGGCTGCCAGCGCCCCGCCCGAGCATGCGACCTCGACCACCTGACCCCCTGGCCGGCCGGGCCCACCGACGAGGCAAACCTCGCGTGTCTGTGCCGGCACCATCACCGGATCAAAACTCACACCGCGTGGAAAGTCCGCAGACTCCCCGGCGGGATCCTGGAATGGACCAGCCCTACCGGGCGGGTCTACCTCAGCACCCTCGAAGACCCCTGACCGAAAGGCTCCCGCCCCCCGGCGGGCAGCACGACCCATCCCCTGCAGCATGCTCAGCCCCCGGGCAATACGTGACGTGCGGCTGACATTCGCGAGGGGGTCAGCCGTACAACTACGTCCGACGCGCCCCGACGTCCTACGCTGCAGACATGCGTACGCTCGCCGTTGCCTTCGTCGTCGCCGTCGGCCTCACGGCCTGCAGCAGCACCGACGACCCCTCCGATCCCCAGGTCAGCGCCAGCACTGTACTCCAGCAGGATGTGAACACCTTCTGCGACGACGTGCGCGACGCCATCTCCCAGGATCCCTCCGAGGATCAGGCGCAACGCCTGGCCGAATTGCAGAAGGTCGCCCAGAACCTCGGGCTCGGCACCCGTGACGACATGTACGCCGCAGAGGCTTTCAACGCCTGTGACCAGCAATTGCAGGACGCCATTAACGCAGGGTGAGCGACGTCACCCCCGGCCCGGGCAGCGCGTCGCGTATGGTGGGAGCAGACCGGTCGGGCAGAAGAGCCTGACCACGGGTCGTGCACTCACCCTTCAGGTGATTCTTTTTCCGGTTGCGATATCGGCGTCGAAGTACACGGCCACACCGAATCCGATTGGACTTTTCCCTTGACCAACTTTGCCGACCTCGGCGTGCCCAGTGCCTATAACGATGCACTGCGCAGCCAGGGCATCACCGAACCCTTCCCCATCCAGATCCATACCCTGCCCGACGCGATCGCCGGCCGGGACATCCTGGGCCGCGGCCGCACCGGCAGCGGCAAGACGCTGGCGTTCAGCCTGCCGGTGGCCATCCGCCTGCGCGGTGCCCGCAGCGCCGCCGGCGCCCCGCGTGCCATGATCCTGGTCCCGACCCGCGAGCTGGCCAGCCAGGTCAGCGCGACCCTGCGGCCACTGGCCCGGGTGTCCGGCTTGACGGTGACGACCATCGTGGGCGGCGTCAGCCAGCACCCGCAGGTCAAGGCACTGCGCAGCGGAACCGACATCGTGGTGGCCACCCCCGGCCGGCTCGAAGACCTGATCCAGCAGCGGGAGTGCCGACTGGACGAGGTCCAGATCAGTGTCCTCGACGAGGCTGATCATCTCGCCGACCTCGGTTTCCTGCCGGCGTCGAAACGCCTGCTCAGCCAGACCCCGCGCGGCGGGCAGCGCATGCTCTTCTCCGCAACCCTAGACGCTGCCGTCGAGGTGCTCGTGCGCAAGTACCTGGTCAATCCGGTGACCCACCATGTCGACACCGACCAGGTGCCCACCATGACTCACCACATGCTCACCGTCGCCGAGGCTGACAAGGCCGCAGTGATCCAGGAGCTGGTCGCCGGGCACAAGCGCACCCTGGTGTTCACACGCACCAAACACGCGGCGCAGAAGCTGGCGAAACGGCTGTCCGCGGCGGGTATTCCGGCGGTGGATCTGCACGGCAACCTGTCCCAGAACCGACGCCAGGCCAACCTCGAGATGTTCAGCTCGGGCAAGGCCCGGGTGCTGGTCGCCACGGACATCGCCGCACGCGGCATTCACGTGGACGGCATCAAGCTGGTCGTGCACATGGATCCGCCCGCCGAGCACAAGACGTACATGCACCGGTGTGGCCGCACCGCCCGTGCGGGTGCCGACGGGGCCGCGGTGACCGTGGGTACTCACGCTCAGCGCCGCGACATCACCCGCATGCTGCGCCAGGCGCAGATCGAACCCGCGATGGCCAGCGTGACACCGGGCCACGAGGCGATCGCCACGCTCGTCGGGCCGGTCGCCGAGCGCTCCTACCTGCCGCGTCCGGTCCAGCAACAGACGCAGCGCCCGGCGGGTCGTCGCCGCCGCCGTTAAGGCGTAAGAACGAGGGGCCGTCGGCACATTCGCCGACGGCCCCTCGTTCGTTGCGCTTAAGCAGGTGGGTAGACGCCCATCTGCTTGGCCTTGTCGGTCTGCCAGAAGATGTCGGCGATCTCGTCGATGTAGGCGACCAGCTGCTCCCCCACCGCCGGATCCATGCTCTTCTTGGCCTCGCCGGCCTGATGGATCGCCTTCCAGAACAGCTCGTGCAGGTTCGGGAACGCCGCGAAGTGGTCGGGGGCGAAGAAGTCGGCCCACAGGACCATCAGGTGGTGCTTGGTCTCCTCGGCCCGCTGCTCCTTGATGATGACAGCGCGCTGACGGAACACCTCATCGTCGCTCTCGTGGTACTTCTTGGCGGTCTTGACCACCGACAGTGCCTCGATCTTCGCCTGCGCCGGGTCATAGACCCCGCAGTACAGGTCACAGTGAGCGTGGGCGACGGTCGCGGATGCGAACAGCCTTCCGAGCATGGGCAACTCCTTCTCTAGGTCCTGATGCGACCCTACAATCTTGCGGTGGCGTCCATGAAGGGGCAATTGGATCGAATCCTGCGCAGATTTGTCGTCGCGGACACCTCCATGCAACCCACGCTGGTGGCTGGGCAGGGGTTGCTGACCACGGGGTATGGACCTGTTCGCGTCGGGCAGGTTCGCTGCTTGCCGCATCCCGAGCGACCCGACTTCTGGCTGGTGAAGCGGGTGGCCGCGGTGCATGCCGACGGGACCATGACGGTGCTCTCCGACAACCCGCGCGGCACCGACTCGCGGACGTTCGGCGACGTTCCCACGCGCGGCACCTACCGGGTCGTGGTCGCCATCCCCAGGCGGTTCATGTGACGATGCGGGGGTGCACATCGATGACTTCGCCAAGGAGAAATACATAAGCCTGGCCACCTTCAAGAAGGACGGCAGCAAGGTTGCGACCCCCGTCTGGGTGGCCCGGGAGGGGGACAGGTTGTACGTGATCACCGATGCCGGGTCTGGCAAGGCGAAACGTCTGCGGAACTCATCGCGGGCCCAGATCGCGCCGTGTGACATGCGCGGCAATGTCAGCGGTGACTACGTCGACGCCACGGCCACCCTGCTGGACGACCTCGGGACCGACCGGGTGAACACGTTGATCAGCCGGAAATACGGGCTGATGGCGCGGGTTTTCGGGCTGATGGGCAGCGTACGACGGCTGGTGGGCCGCGGCGAGGAACAGCGGGTCGGCATCCAGATCACGCTGGGCTGAACGCGTTGGGGTGTCCGCAGCGTCCCCCGTGAGCAATTCGGCAGTTGTTGTTGCGACACGCCGTGAAAATTCGCACCTTCCGCCCATTGCTGGCCAACACGTGGGGACCAACACGTAGCCAGCTCCCCTCCAGCCGGTACTTGGCCAATCGATCGTTCTACACTGCACCCACGGGGAAGGAGGTCCGGCGTCGTGCCCGATAGCGACTGGTTCCGCAATGTGTCCGCAATGACCGGCGACGCCTTCTACCTGCTGCAACTCCAACCCGTCGCACACGTCGAGTTCATGTCCGAGAGCATCGCCGGCGTCCTGGGTTACTCCAGCGCAGAGTCGCTGGTCGACCTGGCCGGCCTGTTCACGACGGTCGATCCTCGCGATGAGGACACGTTGCGGGCCGCGTTGCAGCAGCCGCCCGGCAGCGTCGGGCGCCTGGAGCTGCGCTGGCAGCACAAGACCGACGGGTTCGTGACCCTCGAACACTGGTACACGATCCAGGAGCGGGCGGACGGCTCGCGCGTCGTGGAGGGGATCGCCCGCGACATCAGCCAGCGGCGCGCGATGGAGACGTCGCTGCGCGAGTCCGAGGCACGCTTCCGCAACGCCATGACGCACTCCGCCATCGCCATGTGCCTGGTCGCCCCAGACGGGACGTTCGAGACGGTCAACGCCGCCCTGTGCGAGCTGCTCGGCCGCGATGCCGACACGCTGCGCGCCACGTCCTGGCAGACCCTGACCCATCCCGAGGATCTCGAGGTGGACCTCGCCCTGGTCGGCGACGTGCTGGCCGGACGGATCGAGAACTACTTCCTGCGCAAACGTTTCATCCGGCCCGACGCAACGGTGGTCTGGGGGGACCTCTCGGTTGCCTGCGTGCGCGACGAGGCGGGCGCGGTGGCCCATTTCGTCACGCAGATCGTGGACGTCACCGCCCAGCTCAAGGCCGAGCAGGCCCTGCGTGCCTCCGAGGAGCAGTACCGGCTGCTGGTCGAGGAGTCCAGCGACTTCCTGCTGCGTACGGTCGGCAGCCAGGGGACCATCGCCTGGGTCTCAGCGTCCATGACCCGGGTGCTGGGCTGGCAGCCTGAGCAAGTGATCGGCCGTTCGGCTCTGGACTTCCTGCATCCCGACGATCACCCCAGCGCCCGCTTGGCCCGCGAGCTCATCGACGCCGGCCAGCAGAGCAGCGCCCGGCGGCGGGTGCTGTGTGCCGACGGCAGCTACAAGTGGATGCTGCATGTGGGGCGCACCCAATTCACCAACGACGGCAGGGCCCGGAGCAGGATCAGCAGCTTCGCGGACATCGACGCGCAGGTCCGTGCCGAGCAAGCGCTCGCCGCGACCCAGGCCGTGGCGCAGGCCGACCGGCAGCGGCTGCGGTCGATCATGGACGCCATGCTCGACCCGTACTTCATGATCGCCGCGGTTCGCGACCAGGACGGTGCCATCGTCGACTTCGAACACGTGGACGTCAATGATGCGGCGCTGGCCCACGCGGGCTTCACCCGCGAGCAGTTCATCGGCAGCCGCATGCTGGAGCTGGTGCCCGACCAGCAGGAGATCGTGTCACTCTACGCCGAGGCCTTCGAGTCCGGTCAGCCGCTGATCCGCGATGCGCTGCCGCTGATCGACCCGGCGGATCCGGCCCGATTCCGGCTGTTCGACCTGCGCGGGGTCCGGGTCGGCGAGACCATGAGCATCACCGTGCGCGACGTCACCGCGCGGGTGGCGGCCGAGGAGGCCCTGGCGGAATCGCGGGCGCATTACCGGCTGTTGGCGGAGAACGCCAGCGACGTGGTCTACCGCATCGACCTCGACGGCACGATCCAGTGGCTGTCCGGCGGCGTGCAGCGGGTACTCGGGTACGACGCCGAGCGGCTGATCGGCCGCGACATCGACGAGCTGGTACACGTCGGCGACCACGAAGCCGTGGACGCAGCTGTCGAGGAGGCGCTGCTGACCGGGCGGGCAACCGTGCGGTTCCGCGTCGACGAGACCGGTGGGCAGACGCGCTGGCTGGAGGCCACCATCCACCCCGTCGAGGACGAAGCCGGCACAGTGCTGGTGGGCGGGTGCCGGGACGTCCACACCGAGATGCGTGCCATGGCCGAACTCGACCGGCGAGCGCGCACCGACAACCTGACCGGGCTACCCAACCGCGACGAGGCGCTGGGCCGCTTGAACATGCTGCTGGTGAAGGACCGCCCCTACCCCACCGCCGTGGCGTTCTGCGATCTCGACGACTTCAAGACCATCAACGACACCTTCGGGCATGCGGTCGGCGACGACTGGCTGCGGGAGGCGGCCGCCCGCATCCGCTCACGTGCCCGCGAGGGCGATCTGGTGGCCCGGATGGGTGGCGACGAGATCCTCGTGGTCCTGCCCGGCGTGCACACCACCACCCGCGCCGTGCGGGTCTGCGAGATGCTGCGCGAGGCGATTGCGCGCGAGGGGGCACAGTCGACGGTGAGCATCGGGGTGACGCTGGGGTTCCCCGGTGAGGATGTGGACACCGTGATCGCCCGCGCCGACCGCGCCATGTACGACGCCAAACGCTCCGGTCGCAACCGGGTCGTCGCGCGGGAACGCTGAGTCGGGCCGTCAGGCCAGCAGCGAGGACCGGGCCATGCCGCAATTGGGCACTTGGTGGGAATCGGCGCGGCGTGTTGCCGCAACGAATGCCCATCTCCTCGCCGTTGCCCGGGTTGGGGTGATCACCGCCCTGGGGTGACTGTACTGGCTAACCGACCGGGGTCACCCGCGCGAAGGTGGCGGCCTGCCCGACGACCTGACCGGCGTCGTCGCTGACCGTCCAGACCGTCGCGTCGTGGATGCGGAACAACCGGCCGCTGGCGGCCACGCGCACCCCGGAGTAGCCGCGCACCACGCCGTCCTCCGCCAGCGCCGCCGCGCGTTGGGCCCGGGCCTGCGGGGGCGCCGTGAGACGCGAGGGCCAGCCGATGAACTGCTCCCACGACCGTTCCCACAGCTTCTGCGCGGCCGCGTTGGCGTAGACGAACAGGGGGTCCACGGCGGTGTCGTGACAGAGGACGACCGCGGGCAGCATGTACAGCTCAGACGGCACACACAGCTTTTCGCCGACCAGCCGTTGGTGGGAGGCCGTGATCCACAACGACCAGGGCCCGGCTACGTGATCGGCAACCATCCGGTGTCCGTCTCGTCGGCCGTCACGAACTGGCACTGGGCGAAGCGGTTACCGTCCGCCCAGGCCGCGGGGCCGGGGACGAACCACGCCTCCGGCACCAGTCCCTGTGCCGTGGCCACCGCCAGACACTGCTGGCCGGCCAGCCGTAGCGCCCGCTGGTTGCCCGGGTAGCGCTGCCCGGGCGACGTCGACAGCCACGCGACATTCGTCATCGGCACCGACGTGGCCAACCCACACGCCTGCTGCTTCCAGGACGTGTTGTGCCGGCACACCCGGGGGGTCAAACCGGCATCGCGCACCGAGCCAACCCGGCCGACGACCGTCCCGCGGGCGCTGGTGTTGAAGCCCACGCACAGCGCCTGCCGGCGGTTCGGGGTGACGTAGACGCTGAGTTGCGCCGTGCGGGGCAGAGCGAAACTGCCCGCCGGGCGTTGTCCCACGTAGCGCACAGCGCGGGCCTGACACTCCTGCCACGCCCCTGCGGCGGTCAGCCGGGTGCCCCGGACCCGGCCGAGCAGTTCGGCCGTGTGCCGGCTGTCGCAGTCGACCTTCGGACCCTGGGGCGCCGTCGCAGCCGAGGGCACGTTCCAACACGTGGCGGGTTCCGCTGCACTAGCCACATTCTGCGGAAGCAGTGCAGCACCCAGAGCCAGCACGATGATCAGGGTCTTCATACCCCGACGGTACCCGTCCTTCACTTCTTCAAAGGTCGCAATTGCTCCTTCAACGAGTTGACCTGCTGGACGATCCAGGGCAGCAGCGCGCTGGTGTCGACCGTGGCGCCTTTGACGTAGTCGTCGAGGTTGACCAGGTGGTAGGTACGGGCGTTGACCGTGTTGAGCTGGTGGTTGATGCGCACCTCACCGGCCACGGGCATCCGGAAGAGGTTCGCGAAGTCGGTCTTCCACATGATCGCGAGGTCGTCGGGGTCCGTGACCTTGTTGCGCATCTCGGCGGTGAAGCCGATGACCGTGCGGCTGCCCATGGTCTGGCTGATCGAACCCGAGCCGGATCTGCGGTCGACCATCAGGTACACCGCGGACAGCACGTCGTCGCCGGGGATCTTGAACCCCATGGTCTGCTTGTCGGCGTCGGCAGTGATCCGGAACGGCCGCCACCCCTCATGCGACAGGCCGGCCACGATCAGGCCACAGACGATCTCGTCCTTGGACTCCCGCAACTCCGACTTGTGCGCGTAGTTG
>JAKOZM010000450.1 GCA_029779995.1 Actinomycetes bacterium | reverse complement strand
GGAGCGCTTCGAACGCGAACGTGCCCGCCTACTCGCCGAGGTGGCCGAGATCGAAGCAGCCCTACCCATGACCGACGCCCCTGCAGAGCGCAGATACTTGTCCAACCAACTGAGCCGCCGTACGTGGCTGCTGGAGCGCTATCCCTTGCCCTACAGGGAGCAGGCGCGACTCCTCAAGGCGGAGAGGCATCCCAAGTGACTAAGGCCCGACTCGAGCTCGTCTGGCCGGGCAAGGACAAGTTCCTCCTGGTCCCCAAGGACATCAATGGCAAGCCCGTCTGGGTCGAGCGTGATCACCCGGCCGCATCCGAGGTACGGCTCGCTGACTTCACCGGAGTTGTAGGTGAGGTTCCTGAGGATCCGTATGCTGCCAACCTCCTGTTCACCGGCGACTCGCTCGACGTGCTGCGCATCCTCTGCGAGATGCCGGAGTACCGGTCGATCGACCGCGGCACGGTCCAGCTTGTGGACATCGATCCCCCCGTCCCCGGACAGTTGTGGTGGTCCCGGCTAGGTTGTGGGTGTGCCAGCGAGGGGGTCCACGTCGATGTGGAGGTTGGGTCGGTCGCTGCCTAGCGGCGTGTCGACTGGGTCGGGGGGCCTCGGAGAGGAGGCTGTCCGCGCTCGGGAGGTGTCGCTGGGGCTCAGCCCGGGTCAGCCGTTTCTGCTCCGTCCCGATGGCGAGGCTGACGTTGACGTCCTTGCCTACTTCTTCTCCTCGAGTTTTGGTTTGCTGTCGGAACAAACCCAGCTGTCGTATGCCAAAGACCTACGCATCTTCCTCAGCTTTCTTGAGGGCCAGGGAAGGCCGTGGCGCTCGGCTTCTGTCGACGACGCGTTGGACTACGAGTTCTGGCGTCGACGCGATGAGCGGAATCCTCGGCGAGTCTCGGCAAGCAAGTTCGCCCGGGAGTGGGCTGCGTGCCAGCGGTTCTACGTGTGGCAGCAGCACCGTGGAGCGCTGACAGCGAACGGAGTCGCGGGCTCGGCGGTTGCGGAAACCGCTCTGCGGTCACACCGGGAGGCACGGAGTAACCGGGTCAAGTGGTTGATGCCCAAGGCGTACAAGCAGTGGCGTGACGTCGGCCTTGGTGGGGGGTCCGGCGAGGGCGGATCCGACCAAGGCTGGCGAGGGCGGAACGAAGGCCGGAACGTCGCATTCGCCGACCTGTTGTGGAGCAGCGGGCTACGACTGCGGGAGGCCGGCTCGCTGTTGACGATGGAGCTGCCAGGGCTGGACTCCGATGGTCGATATGTGCGCGGGCGCGTGGGTCCAGCGGTGGCCAAGATGCGCCGCGGCCGCGACTTCTGGCTCAGCCGGTCGGCCCGATCCGGCATCGAAGCGTACTTGGTGTCGAGTCGCGCACTGGCCGTCGAGCGCGCCCGCCACGCTGGGCGCTACGACATCGGCAATCGACTTCTGGTGAGGGAGAGGCACGGCCAGCGGCTCATCGTCGAGGATGAGGCTCGCGACGGCCAGCAACGCGCGGTTCTTGTGGGCGATGTTCCTGTGCGCGATCGGTTGAGACTGTTCATCGAGTCGGAGCGGGGGTGGGAGCCTGCGATGGTCTTCCTTGGCGAGTCGGGGCTGGCGATGAAGCCGGACTCGTGGGAGCGAGTCTTCGCTCGGGCTTCACGGCGGTGCCTGACTTTGGGCGTGCCGGTGACGTGCCATCCGCACATGTTGCGCCACTCGTTCGCATTACGGATGCTCCTGACCTTGACGCATGCCTTCGACCGGCGGATGGGTCTGACGCCGGAGGAACGGCGCGAGTACCGGCTCCTGTTCGGGGACCCCTGGGTGCTGGTGCAAACCCTGCTCGGGCATCGAAGCCCGGAGACCACTCGCGAGATCTACCTCGAACCGGTGAGCGGGCTTCAGGTGGAGCTGTTCTTGAACGACGACTCGGTGCACGAAGACCTCGCGTTCTCCACAACCGTGACCGAGCACCTCGCGCGCAGCGGAACGGTCAACCTCGGAGGCACGCGATGAGCCCTCGCGCGGTCTTTCCCGAGCCGGGGTACCGACGTCGATCCGTGCTCGGCGCCGACGGTCTCGCCGTCACGGTCGTCGATGGAGGCGGCCGTTCACACGGACCCTTCGACTTCTCCGACCTACCCGCCCATGGGACGACGCGCGATGAGCTCGTTGATGCGTTCGTCGAGTGCAGCAGCCCCCGCGGCCCATGGCAGTCACCAAGCTCGCTGCGCACCGCGCACGGCAACATTCGCCACTTCCTCCGCCAGCTCGAGCCTTTGGGCATCCGGATCGAGACCATCGCTGACTTCACTGCGGAGCACTGGTGGACCTGGCGCGGGTCGACCGAGGCCAGGCACCGCTGGCCGGGGGCGATCAACAACATGCGCACCCTGCTGCGCCATTGCCCTAGCCTGCCCGCCCTGACGGTGCGCGCCATGGCTCACCGCGTGAGCAAACCCAAACGCCGCCTCTACGGTTCCTACACGCCGGCGGAGTTCGCCAAGATCCGTTCCCTCGCCCTAGCTGACGTGCGCGCCACCGAGGCTCGCGTTCGACGCAACACGCTACTCCTGCAGGAGTACTGGGACGGGAAGCAGTGCAGCGTCGAGGGCACCGTCTTTATCGACGGCCGCCACTGCTCGGCAGGAGAGGTCCTGAACCGGCTGTACCCCAGCGGCCGACTCCACGTGAGGAGCGGCTACCGCCGCCCGGCCTCCTCGATCAGCGCACTTCTAGGGCACCCGGACGTCGCCACAGCCAATGCGTTGTTCCCCAACAAACTGGAGATCTTCTCGGCCATGGTCCTGCTGGTCTGCGACCGGGGCTACAACGCCTCGACGCTCACCTCCTTGGCTCTGCCGGAATCCGCCGGCGAGGACAGCGAGGGCGGCAGGGTCCTGATCACCCATCTGGACAAGCCGCGACGGCGTGCCCTGCGGCACTTCACCCACTCACATGCCGGACCGGGCGCGCGCAGCCTCGAGCTGATCACGTCCATGACCGACACCGCCCGCGGGGCGCTACGGGAACTTGGCCACCCGACCGAGCAGCTTCTCATCGCTGCCGCCCCGAACTCCGCCACCTCACACCCGACGAAGGTCTTCGTCACCGACGGGTTCACCAACGGGGGCATCGCGCACGACTGGTCCACCCGGCACCAGCTGTTGAGGGAGGACGGCTCCCCTCTCGCGGTCTCCATGGCCCGACTACGTCTGACCGAGCAGGTCGTCAACCGCAAGGCGAGTCAGAACACCGACGCGGTCAGCGAAGACATCTACCGCACCCCCGATGCGCTCACCGCGGCAATGATCGGTGATGTTGTCCTGGACGGACAGCAGGACGCCGTCGACCATGCCAAACACACCATGGCCATGAGGTTCGTCTCCCACCCAGCCGAGCTTGGCCTTCCCGAGAAGACACGACAGGCTCTGAGTACCGGCCGTCTGGACACCGCGACCGGGGCGTGCGTCGATCAGCTGCACTCTCCTTTCTCGCCACCCGGCACGCCCTGCACAGCCTCGTTCCTGATGTGCCTGGCCTGCCCCAATGCGGTGGCCACCCCATCCCACCTTCCTCGGCTCGCGACCTTGGCCAAGGCCCTGGACAACCTCGCGACGGTCTCCCCGGAACGGTTCAGCCGCGACTACTCCGCTCACCGCGGGCGGCTCGCCGACGTCCTGCATCAGGCGAGTGGCTTCCAGGAGCTTGACCGCGCTGCGGCCACCGCCACCGATCAGGATCGCGACATGGTCGAACGTCTTCTGCGACGAGAGCTCGACGCATGACCACCGACGCCGCTGCACACCCGGGCATCCAGGCGACCACCGGCCCGGCGCTGGTGCCAGTGACCGTCCCTGGGCCCGCGACGGTCGTTGCCGCCGGCTGCGCCTATGCGGACCCGGTCTGGGACCTAACGTCTCTGTCGGGCAGGCCCACCGCCCGGTGGCTGACCGTCGACTTCTCCCGGGCGCCCGGACCGGTCCGCGACGACCTGCGGCACTTCCTCTACCTCGTGCTGACCCAGGACACCCCCCTCGGCGCGCTGGAACGACCAGTCTCGACACGCACCCGACTCAGCCCCACCAGCGTCAAGGCCCTCTGGGAGGACCTACGGCCCTTCATGGACTGGCTCGCCGACCGCGGAACTCGACAGCTCTGCGACCTGGGAGAGGAAGACTTGCGCGACTATTCACGAGCCGTGCAGGGCGCACCCGTCACCCAGCCGACCCGAGGCCGGCGCCTCTTCGCCGTCACCAGGCTCTGGCTCTACGCCCCCTACCTGCGCCCCCAGGCGCGGATCATCCAGCCGTTCTGGGAGCGTGACGGGGTCGCCGAGATCCTCGGCCCCAACCAGTGGTCACCGGAGAACAAGACCCCGCCCATCCACCCCGCCACCATGTCAGCGCTGCTGATCTGGTGCCTGCGCATCCTCGAGGACGCACCCGTCCTGATCGCCCGTCATGCCATCACCGACCACCCCAGCCCG
>JAKOZM010000449.1 GCA_029779995.1 Actinomycetes bacterium | reverse complement strand
TAGGCGCGCGCCAGGTCGTCGATCAGTTCCCGGCCGCCCTCGGTGGTCATCTGGACCCGACCGCGGATCTCGACGTACTCATAAGGGTTCTCGGCGTCGTAGACCAGGAGCGTCACCCGCGGATCGCGCACCATGTTCTTGTGCTTACGCCGATCCGCGACCGTTGAGACAAGCACGTCGTCGCCATCGCGGACGTACCAGACCACACTGCTCTGGGGTCGGCCGTCGGGTTCGATCGTGGAGATGGTGGCGAACTGCTTCGGCTTGTCGAGCAGTGCCTTGGCCTTGTCGTTGAGCATCATGCGTTCCGGAAGCGGTTGATTTCTTTCTCGAACTTCGCACGTTTGCCCGGGTCACGCACACCCAAACCCTCCTCGGGCGCCAGGCACAGAACCCCGACCTTGCCCTGATGAGCATTGCGGTGAACCTCATAGGCGGCCTGGCCGGTCTGCTCAAGCGGGAAGGACTTGCTCAGGGTGGGGTGGATCATGCCCTTCTCGATGAGTCGGTTGGCCTCATACGACTCCTTGTAGTTCGCGAAGTGCGAGCCGATGATCCGCTTCAGGTTCATCCACAGGTAGCGGTTGTCGTACTCGTGCATGTAGCCGGAGGTCGAGGCGCAGGTGGCGATGGTGCCACCCTTCTTCGTGACGTAGACACTGGCTCCGAACGTTTCGCGGCCAGGGTGCTCGTAGACGATGTCGACGTCCTCGCCGCCCGTGAGCTCACGGATCTTCTTGCCGAGGCGCTGCCATTCCTTCGGATTCTGGGTGTGCTCGTCCTTCCAGAACTGGTAGCCCTCTGCGTTGCGGTCGATGATGTACTCCGCGCCCATGGCTCGGCAGATGTCGGCCTTCTCGGGGGAGGACACCACACACACGGGGATCGCGCCGCCGTTGACTGCGTACTGGGTGGCGTAGGAACCCAGACCACCCGATGCCCCCCAGATCAGCACGACATCGCCCTGCTTCATCCCAGCGCCGTTGCGCGAGACCAACTGGCGGTAGGCGGTGGAGTTCACAAGCCCAGGCGCCGCGGCCTCTTCCCATGTGAGGTGTGCAGGCTTGGGCATGAGCTGGTTGGACTTCACCAGCGCGATTTCGGCCAGACCGCCGAAGTTGGTCTCAAAGCCCCAGATCCGCTGCTCGGGGTCCATCATCGTGTCGTTGTGGCCTGCGGGGTTCTCCAACTCCACGCTCAGGCAGTGGGCGACCACCTCGTCGCCGGGGCCCCACGCGTTGACCCCCGGCCCGGTGCGCAGTACGACACCAGCCAGGTCGGAGCCGATGATGTGGTAGGGCAGGTCATGGCGTTTGGCGAGCGGATGTGAGCGGCCGTAGCGCTCGAGGAAGCCGAACGTCGACACCGGCTCGAAGATCGAGGTCCAGACGGTGTTGTAGTTGATCGACGAGGCCATCACGGCCACAAGCGCCTCGCCTGGGCCGAGTTCGGGAACCGGAACGTCATCGAGGTGCAGCGACTTCCGGGGATCCTTCTCGCGCGTCGGCAGTCCGGCGAACATGTCCACGTCTTCCTTGTGAACAGTGATCGCTCGGTAGGACTGAGGAATCTCAATGGACGCGAACTCGGCCGCCGGGGCCTCGTTCATGATGGCGTCGAGGATGTGCTGCATGATCCGCTCCCATTCGTGAACCTAGTTGCACGCTAATGGGTGGCTGTGCCACGGGCGGTAGAGGGGTCGGCCTGAAATGACCGTCATTTAGTGCAGATCGCGCGTCTGTACCATCTGCGGCGCTAGCCTGATGCTCGTCCGCGGGGCTGCAACACACAATGGGAGGTTCGATGAGAATGCGAAGAGTCGCGGCGGGGGTAACCACTGCCGCTTTGGTGGTCGCGGGGCTGGGGGTGGCCATCCCGGCGCAGGCGAATGGTGGTGGTGGCCTGGTGCTGTCCAATGAACGCACCGGTGCCAGCCCGATCACTGCAGGGTCGGGCCAGAAGACGACGTTCACGGTCGTTGTGACGAACAACAGCCTGGACGAGGCCGGCGGATGGGTCGTTGACCGACTCGACGAGGGCCTCGTGATTGACACCATCACGACGTCTTCGCCCGACTTCGAGTGCACCAAGATCGATGATGTGAGCTTCTACTGCAGGGTGCCGATGATCTTCACCGCACCCCAGCCTGGTGCTGTCAACATCGCATCGGGGGCTTCCGTCTCGTACACGGTCACCGCCACGTCTCCCGCGCCAGTACGGCCTGGGACCCTGAACAACTGTGCCGCTGTCTTCAATCCCAGGGCACTAACCCCAGAGGGGCAGATGTCGTCGTACAACTGCGATGTCGAAATCCCGGTTGAGGCACCGCAGGCCGCGGCTGAAGAGATCTTGAATCCCGAGACGCTCGCGCCCGTTGACGTCATCAACGACGCCGACCTCGTGCTGACCGGGTCAAACGCCGGGCAGACGGATCCTGGCGCTGACGCCAAGATCACCTGGAAGGTGAAGAACGACGGGCCGTCGAGCGCGACGCTGCCGTTGACGCTGACCGGCACCCTCCCGCCCGGTCTCTCATTCGTCTCGGCGGCCGCACCCTGGACGTGTGTGCCCAACGGCCAGGTGGTCGAGTGCACGTTCACTCTGCTGGCAGATGCCGCCGCAGGTCCGCTTGCGTTCCCCCTGCCTCTGCTCGGCCCGGCTAGTAGTGCTCCGGACCTGGTCTGGACGGTTAAGACCGCCAAGCCGGGTCTGGTCGCCCACTATGACGTGCCTGCCACGGTCGTCTCGAAGACCGCGGACAGCAAACCCGCCAATTCCAGCGCGACGAGCACCGTTGACGTGACGCCGGTCGATCTGGCGGTGACGAAGTCGGTGGGCTCACCGGTGCTTGTCGATGATGAGGCGACCTGGTCGGTGAAGGTGTCCAACGTGGGCACGATCGAGGATGCCGGGAAGGTGACGGTCACCGACACGTTGCCGGCTGGTGCGGTGTTCACGTCGGCGAGCGGTGATGGCTGGACGTGCGCGGCGGAGGGGCAGAAGCTCACCTGCACTCATACTCATGCTGGCTTCCCGGTGGGTGCCACCGAGGAGTTGGTGGTGATCGCCACGATGCCCAGCGGCGGGGCCTTCACGAACAATGTGGCCGTGGCCACCTCGTCGTATGAGAAGAACACTGCGAACAACAGTGCCTCGGCCAG
>JAKOZM010000437.1 GCA_029779995.1 Actinomycetes bacterium | reverse complement strand
CGGCTGACGCTGACCGCCTTCCCGCGCAGGGGACCCGTCTTCTTCGCCAAGTTGGTCATCACCCTGCTGCTGGTGTTCCTCGTCCTCGCCGTCAGCGCCGGTGTGGGTTATGGCGTGCTGGCCTCCTCGCCGATGGCGGTCAGCGGAACGCAATCGTGGGCCGCCACCGCCTGGCACGTGGCCGTGTTCGGCCTGACGTTCAGCACGCTGGCGTTCTCGCTGACTGTGATCACCCGAAACCATCCGCTGGGAATCATCGGTCCGCTGCTCATCTTCTTGATGGAGATGCTGCTGCTGCCCCTGATCGCCGAGCGCGCCGAGTGGCTGCCGAAATTCTTCCCGCTGACGGCCATGACCAACTGGTTTGGCGGCGGGGCTGACGCACTGTGGGGCGCGGGGGTTTGGGTCGCTTGGATGGTCGCTTTGATGGCGCAGGGTTTCGTACTGTTGCTGCGCCGGGATGCGTGAGCCCGCTGGTCGAAAGTGGGTCCTAGAACGCAATAGAGTCGGGGTATGTCAAGACATCGCGTTACGAAGGCAGTCATCCCCGCGGCCGGGCTAGGCACCCGGTTCTTGCCCGCGACCAAGGCCACGCCCAAGGAGATGCTGCCGGTCGTGGATCGTCCTGCGATTCAGTACGTGGTGGAGGAGGCGGTGGAGGCGGGACTTGATGATGTTCTGATCATCACCGGCCGTAATAAGGCGTCGCTGGAGGACCACTTCGACCGGGCGCCCGTCCTGGAGCGCACCCTGTCGAAGAAGAACGACAAGGACCGACTGGCTGCTGTCATGGAGGCCGCTGAACTGGCACAGGTGCACTACGTGCGGCAGGGGGAGGCCCGGGGCCTGGGCCATGCGGTGTTGTGTGCCGACATGCACGTGGGAGATGAGCCGTTCGCGGTGCTCCTCGGTGACGACATCATTGATGCCCGGAATCCGGTCCTTGACCAGATGCTCAGTGTTCGGGCGGAACTCGGTGGCAGCGTGCTGTGTCTGATGGAGGTACCACACTCCCAGATCCACCTGTACGGCTGCGCGGCGGTGGAAGCCGTCGAGGGCAGTGCCGCCGTGCGGGTCACGGATCTGGTGGAGAAGCCCGATGCGGACTCCGCGCCGTCCAACCTGGCCGTCATCGGCCGGTATGTGCTGGATCCGGCCGTCTTCGACGTCCTGCGCGATACCGAGCCGGGCCGCGGCGACGAGATCCAGTTGACCGATGCCTTGAAGACGCTGGCCGAGACCCCTGCCGAACAGGGCGGTCAGGTGTACGGCGTCGTCTTCAACGGGCGGCGTTACGACACCGGCGACAAGCAGTCCTATCTGCAGGCGACGGTACGGTTGGCCAGCAGCCGTGAGGACCTCGGACCGGAGTTTCGGGCGTGGCTGCGCGGCTTCGTGGCCTCCGGGGAGTTCGAGAACGACTGATGCGCAGCCTTGCCGAGCATTTGCAGCTGGTGATGAGCCGAGTCCGGCCATTGGAACCACTGGCTTTGCCATTGCTCGACGCCAACGGCTGCGTGCTGGCGGTGGATGTGACGGCGCCTGCCAACATCCCGGCTTTTCATTGCAGTGCTGTGGCGGGATACGCCGCCCGCGCCGGTGACATCGCGGTGGCATCGCCGACGTCGGTCCTGCAGATGCGGGAGCTGCCCTTCGGGTCGGGCCTGGCTCCCGGTTGCCTGGTTCCGGTCGCGGTGGGGGCCCCGATTCCCTACGGTGCCGATTGCGTGCTCCCGCTGGAGAACACCGATCGGGGCGCCCCGATCGTGCGGGTCGGAAAGGCGGTGGCCCGCGGCGAGCACATCGCCATGGCCGGCAGTGAGGTGAGCGCGGGGGACACCCTGCTCACGGTCGGTCAGGTGCTGGGGTCGCGGGAGATCGCGGTGCTCGCTGCCATCGGGGTGGGCAAGGTCCCGGCCTACCCCCGGCCGCGAGTCGCAGTGATCACGACGGGCACCGAGTTGTATGACACAAGTCGTGTGCGAACGACCGGGGCCGGAGCCAGTAAGCCGGACATCAACGGCGTGTCCATGGCCTGCGCCATCGTCGAGGCGGGCGCTTTGAGCTACCGCGTCGGGCCGATCGATGACGATCCGGTGTTGTTGCGCAAAATTCTCGACGACCAGCTCGGCCGCGCCGACATGGTCGTCACGACCGGCGGCATCGGAAGCGAGCCGGATGACGTGGTGCGCCCGGTGCTGGCCACGATGGGGACGGTGGACTTTGCCTGGGTGGCGCTCGACCCCGGCCGGGTGCAGGGGATGGGGTCGTTGGGTTCCAGCAACGTGCCTCTGCTGGCCCTTCCGGGCGAACCAACGGCGGCCTTCGTCTCCTTCGAGTTGTTCGTGCGCCCGGTGGTCCGACGGCTGATGGGCCACTCTGAGGTGTTCGGAGCGCGCGAGCAGCTGGCCCTCACCGAGTCGGTGACAGGCACCCGGGGTGAGACGCGCATGATTCCAGCGGTCTGTGCTGATGGTTCGGTCAAGCCGCTCGGAGCGGGCGTCGAGGCTTTGGCCGACTCGAACTGCATGATCATGTTGCCTGCGGACACCGACGAGGTGACTGTGGGGGAGATGGTCACCGTGGTGCATCTGGAAACCCAATGACCAGGCTGTGGCCCGTCGAGCTGCGCCGGGGCCCGCTGGTCCTGCGCCCGCTCAGCGTGCGAGACAAGCGGGAGTGGGAGCAGGTGCGCGCACGCAACAGCACGTGGTTGCGTCCTTGGGATGCGACATTACCGCCTGGTGCCAATGATGCCCCCACCACCTTTCGCGGGATGGTGCGCGCGCTGAACTCCGCAGCTCGGGCGGGGTCGACGCTGCCCTTCGCGTTGGTGATCGACGGCAGTTTCCGGGGCCAGGTAACGGTGGGCGGTGTGCATCTGGGATCTCTGCGCGGTGGTCACATCGGTTACTGGATCGACCAGGAGGCGGCCGGTCGCGGTTTTATGCCGTTGGCCGTGGCCATGGCCACTGATCATTGTTTCGCGGCCGGCCTGCATCGCATCGAGATCAACATCCGTCCGGACAACGCCCCTAGCATCCGCGTCGTGGAAAGACTGGGTTTTCGCTACGAAGGTCTACGGGAACGCTACCTGCATATCAACGGGGACTGGCAGGATCACCTGTCCTACGCCCTCACCACCGAAGAGGTCGATGTGCCCCTGGCAGACGCCTTCTTGGCCAGTCTGGCCAGGAACACGCCCCAGCAAATCCCCGGTGAGGCGCCGGAGCGCCCGTAGGCTGGGCCCGTGCTCACCGGCCTCCTGTATGCAGCAGTCATCGCGATGTGGGCGGTCGTTCTCCTTCCTCGATGGCTGGGAACGTCCGACCGATACCGCGACACGCGGACCTCCAAACGTTTCCGGCGCTCCTTGCACGCGGTGACCTCACGCAAACATCGGTCTCACGATGTGGCGGCCATGCCCGGACGCTCGGCCAGTCGGGTCGACACCGCTCCTGCGGACTCGGCCATCGACAAACACCTGGACTTGGGGATCGACCCGTTCGTGGGGACTGCTGAGGATGGTCATCGGCAACGCGCCCGGCAGCAACAGGTGCGCAAGCAGGCGACTGTCGCGGCTGTCGTGCGGCGCCGGCGGATCCTGACTGTTCTCGGTGGTCTGAGCGCGATTGCTCTGGTGGGCGCAGTGCTGGGAGTGGTGCCTCTCATGTGGCCGGTGCTGCTCGGGGCAGTGCTGGGTGGCTACGTCTTCCTGTTGAAGAACCCGTCTCGTCTCGTGGCCCAACCGGTACCGAAGGTGCAGGATGCGCCGGTCGCAGAGGCTGCGGCTACACCGACCTGGGAGCCCCGGGAGTCACCGCAGCCCTCCTACATGCGGGCCCCCAAAGCGACGCACTTGCCTCGCGAGATCGACTCGACCGACAACGGCCCTTGGACCGCGGAGCGCATGCTTGAGCAGGCAGCTGCCTTGCGCACGGGTCAGGATGTCGACGCCGAGCTCGGCTTGGACGAGTTGGCCTGTCCGGAGTACGAAACCGCCCGTGCTGCCAATGAGTAGCCCTTGCTACTCTTGGTGAGGTCTAGGGGCTGTAGCGCAGTCCGGTAGCGCACCTCGTTCGCATCGAGGGGGTCAGGGGTTCGAATCCCCTCAGCTCCACTTTGTTTGGCCCGGTCCCGCTTGCGGGGCCGGGCCAAACATATTTGGTACCGGATTCGAGGAGGAGGACGTAGTCCGACGGTTCCCCTCAGCTCC
>JAKOZM010000434.1 GCA_029779995.1 Actinomycetes bacterium | reverse complement strand
AGCGAAGACTCGCTCCCACGAGTCCGGCTCCATCGCCAACCCCGACTCGCCAAGGAAGACCATCGCAGGCTCCCACCCGCTCCCCGACGCGCTGAACAGTCTGAGCCGATCGCGTACAGGAAGATCGCCCACAAGAACCGCACGTTGCTGGCCGCCGCGGGCCTCATCCTCGACGAGGAGCCGCTGGCCGTGCCTCTCCTTCACCAGGAGTCGATTGCCGATGTCGTAGCGCCCAGCCTGGCGGGCGCGCTCGACGGCCAGTGCGCGACTCGACACCAAATACGCTTCGATGCCAGTTCGGGCCGACCGGCTGAGCCAGAAATCGCGGCCGCGGCGCATCTTGGCCACCGCTGGACCCACGCGCCCGCGCAGATAGCGACCACCGGAGTCGAACGCTGGAAGCTCCATCGTCAACAGCGAGCCAGCCTCCCGCAGTCGCAGCCCGCTGCTCCACAACAGATCGGCGAACGCGACGTTCCGGCCCTCGTTCCGCCCCCGCCAACCTCGGTCGGATCCGGCCTCGCCAGACCCCCCACCAAGGCCGACGTCACGCCACTGTTCGTAAGCCTTGGGCATCAACCACTTGACCCGGTTACTGCGCGCCTCCCGGTGTGACCGCAGAGCAGTCGCCACAACCGCCGAGCCCGCGACCCCGTTCGCTGTCAGCGCTCCACGGTGCTGTTGCCACACGTAGAACCGCTGGCACGCAGCCCACTCCCGGGCGAACTTACTTGCCGAGACTCGCCGGGGATTCCGCTCATCGCGCCGACGCCAGAACTCGTAATCCAACGCGTCATCGACAGAAGCCGAGCGCCAAGCCCTTCCCTGACCCTCCAGAAAGCTGAGGAAGATGCGAAGGTCTTTGGCATACGACAGCTGGGTTTGTTCAGACAGCAAACCAAAACTTGAGGAGAAGAAGTACGCCAGGACGTCAACGTCAGCCTCCCCGTCGGGACGGAGCAGGAACGGCTGACCCGGGCTGAGCCCCAGCGACACCTCCCGAGCGCGCACAGCCTCCTCCCCGAGACCCCCTGACCCCACCGACACGCCGCTAGGCAGCGACCGACCCAACCTCCACATCGACGTGGACCCCCTCGCTGGCACAGCCACAACCTAGCCTGTAACACCACAACTGTCCGGGGAAGGGCGGGTTGGCGAGGATGACGTCGAACTTCTCGGTGCGGAAGGCGTCCTGGGTGAGGGTGTTGCCGCGGCGGAACTGGTCTGGGTCGGCGTCAGCGATCTGCATCATCAGGTCGGACTGGGCGATGGCCCACGTCTCGTCGTTGAGCTCCTGACCGAAGACGCTGACGATGGCGGCGGGGTTGAGCTCCTTGAGGTGGGCCATCGCCGTCATGAGCATGCCGCCGGTCCCGGCCGCCGGGTCATAGACCGTGCGGACCGGCCTCGGGTTGCTCGTCAGATCGGTGGCGGTCTGGCCGGAGATGAGCAGGTTGACCATGAGGCGGATGACCTCGCGTGGGGTGTAGTGCTCACCGGCGGTCTCGTTGCTCATCTCGGAGAACTTCCGCAGCAACTCCTCGAAGATGTAGCCCATCGCCTCGTTGCTCACGCTGGCCGGGCGCAGGTCGAGGTCCGCGAAGTCCGCGAGCACGGCATACAGGATGCCCGCGCGGTCCATCCGCTCGATCTTGCCGAGGAACGCGTAGGCGTCGATGACCTCCGCCGCCTCCTTGGACAGACAGCTGATGTATGCCGCGAGGTTGTCGGCGAGATGCTTGTCGTCGTGCAGGAGGGTCGCGAAGGTGAGCGGCGAGATGTTGTAGAACCGGCGGCCGGCGGCCTTCTTGAGCAGTGCGTCCTGGCCGGGGCCGATCTGGGACATGCCGTTTGACTTGGCGAGGACCGCGGCCTTGGTGGGTGCGAGGACCGCGTCCATGCGGCGCAGCACGAGGAGCGGGAGCATGACCGAGCCGTACTCGTGCTGCTTGAAGGTGCCGCGGAGCTTGTCGGCGACCTTCCAGACGAACGCGACCTTGTCGTCGAAGCCTTGCGGTGCCATGCCCTGCCTCTCCTGCCAGCCAATGCCCCCCGCCCAACCTACCTGGGGCGAACGGGCGCCGTAACTCGCGTTCCGTTCGGGCGTGCCTCAAGCTTGGTCAGTCGCGCGGCGCTCCTCGACCACCCTCCCCCGAGCCCCTAAGTTCTTCACGAGGAGAGAGCAACACACCGAGGGGGTTGGATGTCCAAGGCAGACGACGCGAAGCGATTGGTCTCCGAGAGTTTGAGCAGTGGCATCGACAAGGCTGTACAGATATCGCGGCCAGCGCTGGTGAAGCACATCGCTGCATCTCGAAGGCATCGGCCCGACGCCACCCCTGGCCAAGTGATCGATGCCCTCGGGCGACGATTCACGGCAACAGTTGCCAGCACGGGGGCTGCGGCCGGCGCGACCGCGGCTGCCCCCGGCATATCGACACCAGTCTCCCTCGCACTTGCTGCGGGCGACGCGACCACCTTCACTGGTGTGGCCGCCCTTTTCGTCTTCGCCTTGGCCGAGATCCATGAGATTCCTATTCAAGACTTGGAGCGACGACGCACGCTGCTCATGGGAGTACTACTCGGCGAGGTCGGCGCCGACGTTGTACAGAAAACGGCAGGCCGGACGGGCGCCCATTGGGCGAAGAAGGTCGTTGCTGGGATCCCAGCAGAGTCCATCCGCCAGATCAATCGTTTCCTGGGACCAAACTTCGTGACGAGGTATGGAACTAGGCAGGGAATCCTTGTGCTTGGCAAGCAGGTCCCGTTTGGGATCGGTGGAGCGATCGGCGGTGCGGGAAACGCAGTATTCGCCCAAGCCACGATTCGCAGCGCCAAGCGCGCTTTTGGACCTCCGCCCGAAGTGTGGCCGGAACATCTCGCAATCGAGGCCGATGGTTGAGCCTCAGGAGTGGCTATGGAGCTGCCGCGTGACTCAATTTGTCACGGTGGGCACGACGAGGGCGGTGAGCGGGCCGTCGCCGGCGTTGGCGATCTCCCAGCGATAGCCGTCCGGATCCGCTGCATAGCCGGAGTAGCCACCCCATTCGCGCCGGGCGGCACGCTCAACGCTCCGACCTCCGGCACGTTCTATCTCGTCCAAGATCGCGTCGACCTCCACATCGCTGGACACGTTGTGCGCCAACGTGATCGGCGCGATCCCGGTGCCGAGAGTGCTCGGCCCAACCTCGGCGGTGAAGGAGTCACTGGCCCACAAACTGAGGAGCAGATGCTCGCCCACGCGCAGCATGAGGACGTCATCGACATCGAGGAAAGCCTCCCAGCCGAGGCCGTCGATATAGAAGCGACGCGAGATGGCGAGGTCCCGGACGGCGAGCGTGATGAGGCTGATGCGTTGCTCCATGCCTCGATCCTGCCCGGCCCATCCCCAGCGGACTACTCCGGCCCGGCCACCAACGGCGCCAACTCGGCCCGCACAACAGCGCCATAGAACGCCACCCCCGCCGCCAATACGTCATCGTTGGCGTCGTACGTCCGGCTGTGCAGCGGCGTCCCGCCCTCGCCCTCGACCGTCCCGTTGCCGATGAACGAGAAGCACGCCGGGACGTGCCGCGCAAAGACCCCGAAGTCCTCGCTCGGCATGATCGGCGCGCACTTGGCATCGACGCGTTCAAGGCCGAGCGCCGCCATAGCCGACACACCAGCCACCCGCGCGGACCGCTCGTCGTTGATCGTCGGCGCGAACTCACGCGTGTAGGTCACCGTGCACGTCGCCCCATGCGCCGCTGCAATGCCCTCACTCAACTCTCGGATCCGACGCTCGAGCAGCCGCTGCACCTCAGGGTCGAAGCTGCGAGTGTCGCCGGTGATCCGGACCTGCCCAGGGATGGCGTTCCGAGCTCCGTCGGTGTGAAACTCGGTGCAGGACACGACCGCTGGCTTGAGCGGATCGACATTGCGAGCGACCACGGTCTGCAGCGCCAGCACGATCTCCGCCCCCACGACGAGTGGGTCGATGACCAGGTGCGGGCTCGCCGCGTGGCCACCGCGCCCGACAACGACGATCTCGAAGTTGTCCTCGCTCGCCATGATCGCCCCGGCGCGAGTGTGCAGGTGACCGGGCGGCATACCGGGCAGGTTGTGCAGCCCGTAGAGCGCGTCGACGGGGAACCGCTCGAAAACCCCGTCGTCAACCATCGCCTGCGCGCCGCGCCCGGGCTCCTCCGCCGGCTGGAAGAAGACGCGCAGCGTGCCGTCCCACCCCCCGTTCGAGGCGAGCTCGGCCGCCGCGCCGAGGACCATCGCCATGTGC
>JAKOZM010000426.1 GCA_029779995.1 Actinomycetes bacterium | reverse complement strand
GAGGGTCATCACCTTCAAGGTCCCCTCGGGCGCAGGCTTCGCCGTGGCAGGTGTCGCCCCCGCAACGCCTGCCCCTACCAGCGCGGTGACAGCGGCCGTAGCAGCGATCCGTCCAACTCTCATGTGCACTCCCCTTGATGGACGACATCACCCCTTCAAGAACGGCGTGATGTCGTGCAGAACGTTGACATCCTCGATCGTCGACGGAACTGGTTCCTCCCTGCCATCAGCGATCCCTCGCATCGTACGACGCAGAATCTTGCCCGAGCGTGTTTTCGGCAGACCTGGCACGATCACGACCTCTTTCATCGCCGCCACAGGTCCGACCAGTTCGCGCACGGCCTTGACGACCTCATCGCTGAGGGTCTTCGGATCGATGTCGGCGCCTGCCTTGAGAACCACGAAGGCCCGCGGTGACTGGCCCTTCATGGCGTCGTGCACGCCGATGACTGCACACTCGGCGACGTCCGGATGGGTTGCCACAGCCGCCTCGATCACGCCGGTGGACAACCGGTGTCCCGCCACGTTGATGACGTCATCGGTGCGTCCGAGCACGTATAGGTAGCCGTCAGCATCGACATAGCCCCCGTCTCCGGTGGTGTAATAACCGGGGTAAGCCGACAAATAGCCCGCGACGTAGCGCTCGTCGGCATGCCACAACGTGGGCAGGGTGCCCGGGGGGAGGGGCAACTTGATGACGATGCTGCCCTCGGTACCCGCCGGCACCGGGTCACCTTGGCCGTCGAGGATCTGCACGTCGTACCCAGGTACTGCCACCGACGGTGACCCTTCCTGCAATGGCAAGGGTTCGAGGCCGCGAGGGTTGGCCGCGATGGGCCAGCCGGTCTCGGTCTGCCACCAGTTGTCGATAACCGGCACGCCAAGCACCTTTGTCGCCCACTGATACGTGTCCGGGTCCAGACGCTCACCGGCCAGGAACAGGTTCTGCAGACTCGAGATGTCGTGCTCGCCGATCAGGGTGCCCTCCGGGTCCTCTTTGCGGATGGCTCGGATTGCGGTGGGGGCGGTGAAGAGGCCCTTGATGCCGTGCCTGGCGATCACCCGCCAGAAGGCGCCAGCATCCGGGGTGCCGACCGGCTTGCCCTCGTAGACGACGGTGGTCGCTCCCACGAGCAGTGGTGCGTAGACGATGTAGGAGTGGCCGACCACCCAGCCGACGTCACTGGCCGCCCACCACGCGTCGCCCGGACCGATGTCGTACACGTTCGTCATGGACCAGGCCAGTGCCACGGCGTGCCCACCGTTGTCGCGGACCACACCCTTGGGCTTACCAGTGGTGCCGGACGTGTACAGGATGTAGAGCGGGTCGGTGGCGCGCACGTCGGTGCAGCCGACCGGTTGCGCCGACGCCACCAGGTCGTCCCAATCGTGGTCGGCCGGACCCATGTCTGCTCGTAGCTGTGGGCGCTGCAGGATCACGCAGGCCTGCGGGCGATGCTTCGCCTGCTCCAAGGCCTCATCCAGCAGGGGCTTGTACGCGACCACGCGGCTGGGCTCGATGCCGCAGGACGCGGCCAGAATCACCTTTGGCTGCGCGTCGTCGATCCGGGCGGCCAGTTCATGCGCAGCGAAACCTCCGAAGACCACGGAGTGCACAGCCCCGATACGGGCACAGGCGAGCATCGCGATCAATGACTCCGGGATCATCGGCATGCTCAGGACAACGCGGTCACCGGCCTGCACCCCCAGGCTGGTCAAGGCGCCGGCGAATGTGGCGACCTTGGACAACAACTCGGCATAGGTCAAGGTGGTGTAGGTGTCTGTGACGGGGCTGACGTAGTGGACCGCCGGCCGTTCGCCGTGCCCATTCTCCACATGCCGATCCACTGCGTTGTAGCAGGTGTTGAGCACCCCGTCGCTGTACCAGCGATACAGCGGAGCCTCGGTGTCATCAAGAATCAGGGTGGGTTTGGCGGTCCATGTGATGGCTTCTGCGGCGTCTCGCCAGAAGCCATCCGGATCAGCCAGGCTGCGCTCGTACGTGTCGGTGTAAAGGCCCATCTGCTCTCCTAGCGTGTCCGCTCGAGCGTTGCAGAGGCCGTGGGCTGATCGCTACTGCTTACCTCATGGGGTAGACGAACGGGCGGAGCGGGTTGACGAGCGGCCGACCGTCCCCTTGCGGTCCCGGTGATGGCGGTCTTCGTCGAAGCGAGTCCCCCGGACCACCAGGGCTAGGAACGCCAGGAAGACGAGAACGTGAATTGTGCTGAACATGATGTCCTCCATTGGCTTACCCGTATGTAATCGGTGCCTCGGCACGAATACTAAAGGGTTAATAGGTCACGAATCGAAGGTTAAACCCAGGTGAACAAAATCGTTCACAGGGGGTCCCGGACACGCCGTCGGCACAGGAACGCCGTGGAGGATGCACCAACGGTCGCCGAGGCCACCAATGGGGCTATTCGCAGTTGACCGTGGGGCCTTGTTGAGTCAAGCGTCGGCGCCGCCGTGTTTGGTGGGCGCTGCGTAGCAGGATACGGGTTTGGTAGGTCTCGGGGTTGCGAAAGCCCCGGCCGGTGCGTTTGATGTGTTTGACCATCGTGTTGGCGGCTTCGGTACGGGCATTCGTGACGCCGGTTGTGATGAAGACCTCGATGGGTTTCCACCAGGTGGTGATGGTGTCTGACAGGCGTGAGGTTTCGGGCATGTCCGCGGCGTGCACGTAGGCCCGCAGCCGTTGCCGGGCGGCCTCGGCGGTGTCCAGGTCGGGGCTGGCCAGCAG
>JAKOZM010000420.1 GCA_029779995.1 Actinomycetes bacterium | reverse complement strand
CGGGTTCGGCGAAAAGGAACGAGTTGATGTAGTCGCCCGCGGTCGGGATCCGCCAGACGTCCTTCGCGAGGGCGACCACACCACTCATGACTAGTTGTTGCTGTTCAGGATCGCCAGGAAGCGCAGGATCTCCAGGTAGAGCCAGACCAGCGTGACGATCAGGCCGATGGCCATTGTCCAGGCGAACTTGGCGGGAAGCTGCTCAGCGATGCCCTGCTCGATCGACGCGAAGTCGAGGTTGAGCGTGAACGCCGCCAGCGCTACACCGACCACACACAGCAACAGCCCCAGGCCACCCACCCCGTAGAAGCCCCAGCCACCGCCAACGCCGAAGAGCGCAGCGACGAAACTGACCAGCGCGATCACCAGGTAGGACACCATGGCGACCATCATGATCTTCACAAACGTGCCGTTGACCTTGATGATCCGCGAGCGGTACAGGAACAACATGACGGCGAATGCCACCAGCGTCCCGAGGACAGCCTGCAAGATGATGTTGGTGCCATTGCCCTGGGTGTCCACGATGTTCTGGTAGAACATGCTGATTCCGCCGAGCATGACACCTTCGAGAGCGGAGTAGGTCAGGACCACTCCCGCGCCGGGGACCTTGCGGAACACCCCCACGAAGAAGACGATCAATGCCGCGATCATGGCGATGAAGGGCAGGAACGGCAGTGAGGGTGTCAAGACCCAACCGACGCCAGCACCCACGAGCAACACGACGAACGAGATGGCGGTCTTGGTCACCACGTCATCGATGGTCATGGGCCGCTCGGCCGCCGGCGCCCCGACATACGGGCCACCCGCCTGCTGATCCATGATCTGCGTGCCGGCCGCCGCCTGATTGTAGGCGTTCATGCCCTCGTTGTAGGCGAATCCGTCCTGCTTCACAGCCCCGCGCAGAATGGGGTTCTTCGAATCCATTTCTCCTCCTTGCCTCAAGGGTAAGGGCAGACACTCACCGGGGCCACATTGGCATCGGATATGTAAATCATTACTTACACTTCATCTTTTGCTGACCGAACGCATACGTATGCCGCCACTCATCCGTACCAACCTGCACCATAGCCCCCCGTATTCCTGACATTTGACGACAATCGTGTCGCGGTGGTGCCCGGAGCGGGATTCGAACCCGCACGCCTCGCGGCCCTCGGGTTTAAGCCGAGTGCGTCTGCCAATTCCGCCATCCGGGCAGCAGTGCCAGGGTAGTTGGCCACCCCGCTTCACCGCCGCGGCCCCTCGACTCAGTCCAGATAGACCTTGCGTCGGTGCACGCCTGCTGCCGAAGCGACCCGATCCAGGAACAGGAAGCCGTCAAGGTGGTCGATCTCGTGCTGCAGCGCTCTGGCCTCGAAGGCATCCGTGGTGATCGTGACCTCCTGGCCGGTCCCGGGCAGGACACCGGCGACCCTCAGGCGCGTCGCCCGTTTCACGTCGCCAGTGAAGTCCGGGACCGACATGCAGCCCTCCCGGCCTTTCTCGTTGCGACTGGCCTGCTCGACCCGCGGGTTGACCAGCACGAAGCGGCCATGACAGGTCCGCGTCCGCGGATGGGCGCTGACATCGAGGCAGAACACCCGCCACGGCACACCGACCTGATTCGCGGCCAGCCCGACGCACCCGGGGGAGACCGCCATCGTGGCCAGCAGATCAGCAGCGAGCTGCACCACCTCGGGCGCGCGCGGATCCACATCCGAGCATGGGCAGGAAAGCACGGGGTTCGGAGCGGCGACGACCGGTCGGATCACCCCGATCGGCAGGTCGACCTGCAAGTCGGTCACAGAACGTCGGTCTCCGCGGGCTGTACTGACACGTCCACGCCGACGGTGGATCCGACCTGCCGCAGGGCCTCCCGCAGCGCCAAGGGGTCGGTGTCGGGCGGGAAGTCCGCCTCGGCCACCACAATGTACAAGCCGCCCCCCAGCCGGGTCTGCAGGTCGGTGATGTTGCCCCCGAATGACGCGATGGCAGCCGTCATCGCAGACACGATCCCCACTCGGTCCCCGCCATGCACACTGATGACGAAGGGCACTGCCGACGCCGGGGAGGCCGCCGCCTGCGTCACCGGGAACACGTTGACCACCAGGTCGTCAGACCCCAGGAAAGCGAGGTCACTGCCGACCTGCTGGGCCTCGACATCGGTGGATACCACCAGCGTCCAGGCGAAGAAGCCGCCGAGCAGGGTCATTGCCGAATCCTCGACGTTCGCATCGCGCAGGGCCAACGCCGCGGTCACATCGGCGATGATGCCGGGACGGTCGTGCCCGAGGACGGTGATAGCCAGTAGCGCCATGGGATCACAGCCTACTGGGCCAGATCGAGCACCATGCCGTCGAGGATGTCGTGCTCGCTGACGATCACCTCGGCGAAGCCGCCGGCCGCCATGATGCGGTCGAGCACCAAAGCACCACCACCAATCACATCCACCCGGCCCGGGTGCATCACCGGCTCGGCGGCACGCTGCGCCCGGGTGGCCCGCAACATCCGTGATGTGACGGCGCGCACGTCGACCGCGCTGATGCGGGCCCCGTGGATGCGCTGCGAGTCGTACTCGGGCAGGCCCATCGCCAGCGCCGCCACCGTCGTCACTGAGCCGGCCACTCCGATGAAATGGTCGGCTTGCTCGAAGTGGGTTGTCGCCGCGGCTGTCGCCACGGCGGCGTCGATGTCGGCGGTGGCTGCCCGGATCTGCTCCGGTGACGGCGGATCGTCGCGCAAGTGCCGCTCCGTCATGCGCACGCAGCCGATGTCCACGCTGCGGGCCGAGGACACCACAGCATCCCCCACCACGAACTCGGTCGATCCACCCCCGATATCGACGACCAGCACCTGCCCGGGCAGGTCCAAGACCGAGCGCGCACCGTGGAAGCTCAGTTGCGCCTCCTCGTCACCGCTGATCACCTCGGGCGCCTGCCCCAAGCGGGACACGACGCCGGCGACGAACTCGTCGGCATTGGCCGCATCCCGGGAGGCCGAAGTCGCTACCATGCGCACGCGCTGCACTCCCGCGGATTCGATCTGGGCGGCGTAGTCGGCCACCGCGGCCCACGTGCGCGTCAGGGCTGGCGACGACAGCCGCCCTGACACATCGACGCCCTCGCCGAGCCGCACGACCGTCATGACGCGCGTCACGTCACGGACGGTGCCCCCCTGCACATCGGCAATCAGCAAACGGATGGAATTGGTACCGCAATCGATGGCCGCGACCCTCATTGCCCCTCCAGACACCGACGCCGTTGCAGCACCCCACGCTCAGCGAGCTCAGCGAGCGCCTCGTCACCAAACGGATTGACACCCGGCCCTTGCGCCAACGACTGACCCACCAGCACGTGCAGGCACTTGACCCGGTCGGGCATGCCGCCAGCGCTGATTCCGGCGATCTCAGCCACCTCGCCGTGTGCGGCCCGAGCGGCCAGATATCGTTCGTGGGCGCTGGCGTAGGCCGCCGCAGTGAGCGGCTCGGACCCCAGCCGCTCCTGCATCAACGTCATCAGCCCCTCGCTTTCCAGCGTGGAGATCGCTGAGTTCAGCGCCGGGCAGGTGAGGTAGTAGAACGTGGGAAAAGGGGTTCCATCCGAAAGCCGAGGTGCGGTGCTGACGACGTCCGGCTTGCCGCATGGGCAACGGGAGGCGATCGCCACGATGTCACGCGCTGGGCGACCCAGTTGCTGGGTCACAACCGCGACATCGGCCTCACTTGGGGGCATCGGGGCGGACACTGACCACCGTTTCATCGGAGTTCTGCTGGGACCGTTCGACACTGCGCAGGGCCCGCTCGTACCAGGCGGAGTTGTCCGCGACGTCTGCGGCCAGCGGCGCCGCCTGGGGAGCGTTGACAGGCGGATCGGTCACGACGTAGCCGGTCTCACCGGGCAGTTGCAGAGCGAACCGCTCACGCGCCTGCGACATGGCGTAGGCGTCATCGGCCCAGTTGTCGGCCTCCTGCTGCAGTGCCGCCACCCGCTCGCGCTGAGCGGCTGTCGAGGCCTCCAACTCGGCGATCGCGGATCGCTGATTGAGAAACTCGCGCAGCGGCAGGGCGAGCGTGAGCAGAAGGGCGGCGGCAATGATGACCACCACGGTCAACCGACCGGTGGTCAGCCCCGGGCGTTGCGCTGCCCGGATCGTGCTGGTCCGCTCCACTGTTCTAGGGTCACCCACTGTCGCTGTCTGTGCCGGTATCTCCAGGCTAACCGGCGTGTCAGTGAACCCCGGACACCACTGGGTCGTCAGGCCAGCAGCGTCAGGGCGTAGGCGACCAGACCGTCGCGGACGTAGCCGGCCCCTTCGACGCCCCCGTAGTTCGCCGCGAAGCGCTCATCGGCGACGTACATGTCGGCCAGGTTCACCAGGGCGTCGGCGCTGGGCTGCTGTCCCTGCCACCCGATGGCGATCCAGGCGGCGTGGCGGGCGGCGATCGCGTGCACCTCGGGACTGTCCGCGGCCGCCCCCGCGGCACGCGCCGCCGCCCACTGCGCAGCGATCTCGGCGTGTTCATCGGTGAAGGCTTGCTTGTCGCTGTTGGTCAGTTCCGACCACCAGGCATCCCCTCGCGCCCAGGCCTGCGCCCCCCACCGCTGCTCCACCTCCTCGCGATACTGGCGGTGATCGAAGCCGTCGAACATCTCGTCGATCATGAGGTCTTCCTGCCTTTCGATGTGGCTGACTGTCCGTTGCACGCTGGCGATCTGCCGGGCGAGCCGCTCCTGTTCGTCGTGAAGGTGGTTCAAGTGCGACCGAAGAGCGGCCGCATCGTCGCGCTCACCATTCACAATGGCGGTGATCTCGGTCAGCGGCAGACCGAGATCACGCAGCAGTAGGATCCGCTGCAGTCGCAAGACATGCGTGCGACCGTAACCGCGGTAGCCGTTGCGATGGCGCTCGGCCGGCAGCAGCCCGATGTCGTCGTAATGCCGCAACGTGCGCCGCGAGACTCCGGCCGCTTTCGCCACCTCGGCGATGCTGTACTCCATGTCCTCGACGCTAGACGTTGACGTAGCGGAAAGGTCAAGCGTCGCGTTCTACTCCACCGTCACGGACTTCGCCAGGTTGCGAGGCTGATCCACATCGTGGCCCTTTGCCGTCGCGAGTTCACAGGCGAATACCTGCAGGGGCACCGTCGTGACAAGCGGCTGCATCAGCGTCGGGACGACCGGGACCGAGATGATCTGGTCGGCGTACGGCGCGACCTCATCGTCGCCCTCCTCGGCGATCACGATGGTGTAAGCACCCCTGGCCCGGATCTCCTGCAGGTTGGACACCATCTTCTCGTGCAGGACACCGCGGCCCTGCGGACTCGGCATCACACAGATCACCGGCAGTCCCTGCTCGATCAGTGCGATCGGGCCGTGCTTGAGTTCCCCGGCGGCGAACCCCTCAGCGTGCATGTAGGCCAGTTCCTTGAGCTTCAAGGCGCCCTCCAATGCGACAGGGAAGCCGACGTGCCGACCCAGGAAGAGCACCGACTGCGCGTCCTGCAGGCTGCGCGCGAGATCCCGCACGCCATCCATGGTGTCCAGCACCAGGTCGATCTTGTTGGGCATGCTCGCCAGATCCGAGGCCATCGCGCGAATCTCGTCACCGAACAGGTTGCCCCGGACTTGGCCGAGGTACATCCCCAGCAGATGCACGGCAACCACCTGGGTGAGGAAGGCCTTCGTCGACGCGACCGCGATCTCCGGTCCTGCGTAGGTGTACAGGGCGCCGTCGGACTCGCGCGGGATGGTCGAACCCTGGGTGTTGCAAATGGCCAGGACGCGAGATCCTTGCTCGCGGGCATGGCGCAGAGCCATCAAGGTGTCCATGGTCTCCCCCGACTGCGAGATCGCCACGACCAGAGTCTGGCGGTCCAGAATGGGGTCGCGGTAGCGGAACTCGCTGGCCAGTTCGACCTCAACCGGAATCCGGGTCCAGTGCTCCACGACGTACTTGCCCACCAGGCCGGCGTGATACGCGGTGCCACAGGCCACCACAACGATCTTGTCGATCTCCCGCAGCTCCGCATCGGAGATGTTCAGTCCCTCGAGGACGAGGTCGTTGTTCTGCGTGATGCGGCCCAGCAGCGTGTCCGCCACCGCCTTCGGCTGCTCGGCGATCTCCTTGAGCATGAAAAGGTCGTACCCGCCCTTCTCGGCGGCGCTGGCGTCCCACGTGACCTCATACGGCGTCCCTGCAGCGACGCCACCGTCGAAGTCTGTGATCGTCACCCCCTCGCGGGTAATGGTCACGACCTGATCCTGACCTAGTTCCAGCGCCTGCTTGGTGTGGGCGATGAAGGCCGAGACATCGGAGGCCAAGAAGGTCTCACCCTCCCCCAGCCCGACCACCAAGGGCGAGTTGCGCCGGGCAGCGACCAACGCCCGCGGGTCATCGGCCCAGGCGGCCACGAGCGTGAATGCCCCACGCAGTTGCTGGCAGGTGCGCTGCATGGCCACCGTCAGGTCGTCGGCGCGACGCAACTCCCGGGAAAGCAGATGCGCGGCCACCTCGGTGTCGGTCTCGCTCAGGAATGTCACGCCATCGCCTCGCAGCGATTCCCGCAATTCCGCGAAGTTCTCGATGATGCCGTTATGGATGACCGCGAGCCGGCCATCCTCGCTGAGGTGCGGATGGGCGTTCACGTCGTTGGGGGCGCCATGTGTCGCCCAGCGGGTGTGGCCGATCCCGACCGACGTGTCGGGCAGCGGCGATTCGGCCAGTGCCTTCTCCAGGTTGGCCAACTTCCCGGCACGTTTTCGCGACTGCACTCCGGTGCCCGTCACTACGGCGACACCCGCTGAGTCGTAGCCCCGGTACTCCAGGCGCCGCAATCCGTCCACCACGACCTGGGTAGCGTCCTGCCCACCCACATAACCGACGATTCCGCACATATCCACAACGGTATCCCTCACGGGCACCCCGATGTCGTACCCCTGTCATCGACTGGGCACTCAACCGCAATGAGGAGGCACTGATGTGCTGGATGTGTGACAACTCGAGCCTGACGATGGCGGATTACCGCGCGTGGGCCGTCGCTACGATCGCCGAGAAGGGGTGGTGCCTGCAGTACGTGGAACCCGAGGATGACGACCCGTCATTGGTCTACACCGTTGGCCTGACGGGCGTCGGGAAGCCGGAGTTGGTGGCAGAGGGGCTGACCATCGCAGACGCGGCGGACCTCAACGAGGTCGCTCGCGGATGCATCAGCGGCGAGGTCTGGCCTGGCGACACTGTCCTGCTGGGTAGGCGTCGTTACCTTCTGGTACCCGAGCCGGATATCAGCCCCCTCTACCTCGCGCAGGACATGTACGGCGGGGATGTGCGCGCCCTGCGGATGCAGGCCAGCTAACGATGACTACAGAGAGAGGTGTTCGCGAACGACGGCGGCAAGATCCCCTGCCACAGCGGCGGCGGTGCGCTCGTCTTGGGCTTCGACCATGACCCGGACCAGGGGTTCTGTGCCCGACTTGCGCAGCAGCACCCGTCCCGATCCCGCGAGGGCTGCCTGTGCGCGGGCCACCGCCTCTGCAACCCGTTCGTTGGAGTCGACGGCGTGCTTGTCCACACCGCTGACATTGATCAATACTTGCGGGAGGCGATGCATGACGTCGGCGAGGTCTGCTAGTGATGAACCCGTCTGAGCCATGCGGCTCATCACCTGCAGGGCAGTCAGCAGACCGTCACCGGTCGTGGCGTGCTCGCTCATCACCACATGCCCGCTCTGTTCTCCACCGAGCACGAAACCGCCGTCCATCATCGCCTCGAGCACATAGCGGTCCCCTACCGCGGTCTCCACCACCGTGATCGACTCGCGCTCCATGGCCTGTTTGAAGCCCAGGTTCGCCATCACAGTTGCCACGACCGTGTTGTTGACCAACCGACCGGCGTCGCGCATGCTCAGCGCGATGATGCTCATCAACTGGTCTCCGTCGACGATGCGGCCCTGGGCATCCACGGCCAAGCAGCGGTCAGCATCTCCGTCATGGGCGATGCCAAGATCCGCGCCGGCGTCGACGACGGCCGCCTGCAGGTCCTGCATATGCGTCGATCCGCAGTCCCGGTTGATGTTATAGCCATCCGGGTCGCAGTGGATCTCGATGACTGTGGCACCCGCCTGCCGGTAGGCCAGGGGCGCCGCCGCGCTCGCGGCGCCGTTGGCACCATCGACGACTACCGTGAGCCCGTCCAAGGGCGTTTCGACGGTGGTGAGCAGGTGAGCGACGTACTCTGCGATCCCATCCGGGTCGGCCACAATGCGCCCGACGTCATCACCCACGGGACGCTGCCATTGCTCGTTGAGACGCGCCTCGATCTGTCCCTCGACCTCGTCGGGCAGTTTGTTGCCCTCGGCGTTGAAGAACTTGATGCCGTTGTCGGGCATGGCGTTGTGTGAAGCCGACAGCATCACGCCGAGGTCCGCCGAGCGCACCTTGGTGAGGTAGGCGATCGCCGGTGTGGGAAGCACCCCCGCATCGATGACGTCGACTCCTGCGCTGGCCAGCCCTGCCGCCACCGCGGACTGCAGGAACTCACCGCTGGCGCGGGGGTCGCGGCCGACCACAGCCGTACGTCGCGACCCGACCTCCGAGAGGATGTGTGCAGCTGAGACTGACAGATCCAATGCCAACTCGGCCGTGACGTCGCGGTTTGCGAGCCCCCGGACGCCGTCGGTACCGAACAGCGTACCCACGACGATTCTCAGCGCTTGCTGTATTGCGGCGCCTTGCGGGCCTTCTTGAGTCCGTACTTCTTGCGCTCGACCACGCGCGGGTCGCGGGTGAGGAAGCCGGCCTTCTTGAGATCGGGGCGGTACTCGTCGGTGTCGATCTCGGTCAGCGCACGGGCAATGCCCAACCGCAGCGCGCCCGCCTGGCCGCCAACGCCGCCACCGTGCAGACGCGCGATGACGTCGTACTGACCGTCCAAGCCGAGCAGCCGGAAGGGCTCGGTGACGATCTGCTGGTGAACCTTGTTGGGGAAGTAGGTGGCGAGGTCGCGACCGTTGATCTTCCACTGGCCGGTGCCCGGCACAACCCGAACACGGGCGACAGCCTCTTTACGTCGGCCAGTGCCTCCGCCGGGGCGGTTGACGGCCTGACGGCTGACAGCCGCCGGGGTCTCGGTGGTCAGAGTGGTCTCAGTCACAAGTAGTCCTTCCTGCGCGCGCGAGTTACTGCGCGACCTGACTGATGGTGTACGGAACCGGCTGCTGCGCGGAGTGCGGGTGCTCAGGTCCCGCGTACACCTTCAGCTTCGTGATTTGCTTACGGCCCAGCTTGTTGTGGGGAAGCATGCCGGCCACGGCCTTCTCGATCATGCGTCGCGGGTTCTTCTGCCGCAGATCCCCGTACGTGGTGGACTTCAAACCACCGGGGTATCCAGAGTGCCGGTGGTCGAGCTTCTGCTCCGCCTTGGCCCCTGTCAGGGCGACCTTGTCAGCGTTCACGACGATGACGAAATCGCCCGTGTCCACGTGCGGCGCAAAGGTCGGCTTGTGCTTGCCGCGCAGGAGGGTGGCGGCGTGGGTGGCCAGCCGACCGAGAACGACATCCTCGGCATCGATGACGTGCCACTGACGCGTGACCTCGTCGGCTTTCGGGGTGAACGTACGCACGACTTCCTACCTTGCTTCTGCTGTGGTGAGCGTTGGGGCTGCGATGGGCGCGATTGCACCCAGCCCACATGACCGATTCCAGGATAGCCCACGTGCTCGTGAGCCCGACAAACGGGATACGAAAGGGTCCCCGCCGTTGCTAGCAGGGACCCCTTCGCGTGGTTCTACTCGTAGTAGGAGACGCCGTCGACGTCCATCGTGACGCGAGTGCCGGACTCCCCGGCCATGATGGCGGTCAGATTCTCCAGCGCGCCGATCACCGCGACCTTGCCCGACTTGGCGAACGCGATCGCCGCGTCCACCTTCGGGCCCATCGACCCGGCAGGGAAGTCGAACTCGGCCAGCGCGTACGGGTTGGCCTCGGAGATCCCCTTCTGGTCGGGCGTGCCGTAGTTCACGAACACCGACTCGGCGTCAGTGGCGATCACGAGCATGTCAGCGTCGATGTCTCGTGCGAGCACCATCGAGGAGAAGTCCTTGTCGATGACGGCTTCGACGCCGACCAGTTCGCGCGTTCCCTTCTTGTACATGGTGGGGATGCCGCCACCACCGGTGCAGACCACGACCGCACCCTTCTCGAGACACCACTCAACGGGCCGGACCTGGAAGATGCGCTGCGGCATCGGCGACGGCACGACGCGGCGCCACATGTCACCGTCCTGGCGTACGGTCCAGCCCTTCTCGGCCGCCAGTCGCTGGGCGTCCTGCTCGGAGTACACCGGACCCACGAACTTGGTGGGATTCTCGAACGCCGGGTCGTTCGCGTCGACCTCAGTCATGGTGAGCAGTGTCGCCAAGGGCTTGCTGAAGGGCAGCAGATTGCCCAGTTCCTGCTCGATGAAGTAACCGATCATGCCCTCGGTCTGGGCTCCCAGGACGTCGAAGGGGTAGGTCGACTCCTCGTTGTAGGACGATGCCTGCAGGGCCAGCAGGCCGACCTGCGGGCCGTTGCCATGCGAGACCACCAACTCGTGGTCCATGGCCACCGGTGCCAGCGCCTCGCACGCGATCTTGACGTTATTGCGTTGGCTTTCCACCGTCATCGGTTGACCACGCTTCTGCAGGGCGTTTCCACCGAGAGCCACAACAACTCGCATCAACTGCCTCCACTTCATTAGGGGTTGTGCGATCAGGGTGTCACGGGCTGCACAGGGATGCCTGTTCATCAGGGACAGTTCGCCCCAGCAGGATCAGCCGTTGAACGTCTGGAATGCCTGGTACACGAAGAAGGCCGGCCAAAGCAGGCCCTGGAAGAACGCCCAGACGTACTCCCAGAACTGGTCGGCCTGGCTGAAGAACCAGAACCACGCCCCGAACATCCCCAGTCCGTAGACCGCACCACCGCCAGCCGCGGTCGCGCCGGAATTGTTCGAACCCACAACACAGAAGTCTAGGCCGTCGGCATCAGGAGGTCACGCCAGCGCGCCCACCCCGGAACCGGCGCGCCCGCTGCGCCTGGTGCGCCATCTCAGCAGGTTCGGGATAACCGACCTCGACCAGCGCCAGTCCGTGCGCAGCGGCGGTGGCGAACTGCGGCTCGCGACGCCGCTGGGCCAACACCTGGGCCAGGTGCTCGGCGACCGCCCCACCCTCACCGACCACGATGAGCGCCCCGACGATGGCGCGCACCATGGAATGACAAAAGGCGTCGGCGGCGATGTCCACGACCACCAGATCGGGATCCCGCGGATCGGTGCGACGATGCACGGATGCAGCCCGCACGGTGCGCACAGTGGACGCCTCCGGTCGGGGTTTGCAGAAGGCAGCGAAGTCGTGCTCCCCGATGAGCACTCCAACGGCCCGGTCCATGGCGGCGACGTCGAGGCCCCGGCGGCGCTGCAGCACGCTACCTCGCGCGCGCGGGTCCAACAACCCGGAGTCGCTGATCAGATACTCGTATCGGCGGAACAGCGCACTGAAGCGGGCGTCGAAACCCGCCGGTGCGACGCCAGCCGAGCGGATCCGCACATCGTCGGGCAACACTGCGTTCAACCGACGAAGGCAGGCCGAATCCCCGGGCCATGCCTCGACCGGTAGATCGATGTGACATACCTGGCCGAGGGCATGCACGCCCGCATCGGTGCGGCCAGCGACCACGACGCGCGCCCCGGTCACTCGCAGCACCCGGGCCACTGCAGTGACCAGTTCGCCGGCCACGGTGCGCTGACCTGGCTGCACGGCCCATCCGGAGAATCCGGCACCGTCATAGGCCAGATCCAGCCGGACGCGCAACAGCCCGCCACGATCCGCGGCGGGCTGTTGGTTGATCGCGTCAGGCATCCTTGGCGGGTTGCTCCTTGAGACCTTCAACCGCATCGACCTCGGCCTGCTCCTGGGCGGCCTTGATCTCGGCGGCATTCTCGGCCTGCGCCTCGGGCGACTCGGCAGCCGCCTCAGCAGCATCAATCGCCTCGTCCGCGGCGGCCTCGACCTCGTCGTTGACCTCCTGAGCCAGCGGCTTAGCCGCGGCGTCGCGGGCTGCCCGCTGGGCGGCCGACTCGGCCTCCTTGACGACGGCCTCGGCCATCGGCTCCACGAGCTCGATCACGGCCATGGGCGCGTTGTCGCCCTTGCGGCGACCGATCTTGGTGATGCGGGTGTACCCACCGGGACGGCCGGCGTACTGCGGGCCGATCTCAGTGAAGAGTTCGTGCACCACCTGCTTGTCCCGGATGACGGTCATCACCCGGCGCCTGGCGTGCAGATCTCCGCGTTTGGCGAACGTCACCATGCGGTCGGCCAGCGGGCTCAGCCGCTTGGCCTTGGCCTCGGTGGTAGTGATGCGGCCGTGCTGGAACAAGGCGGTGGCCAGGTTGGACAGCATCAACCGCTCGTGCGCCGGACCGCCACCCAAGCGGGGGCCCTTCGACGGCTGTGGCATCGTGATTCTCCTTGACTAGCGGGCAGCTCTACTTAGAGCTGCTCGTCCTCGGCGTACTGTTGGTCGTCCTCGGCGTAGAACGTGACAGCCTGCGACGGGTCGAACCCGGCGGGGCTGTCCTTGAGGTTCAGGCCCAGGCCGCCGAGGGCGTCCTTGACCTCGTCGATGGACTTCTGCCCGAAGTTGCGGATGTCCATCAGATCGGCCTCGCTGCGGGTGAGCAGCTCCCCGATGGTGTGCACACCCTCGCGCTTCAAGCAGTTGTAGGACCGCACCGAGAGGTTCAGGGCCTCGATGGGCTGGCTGAACTGCTCAGCCATGTAGGTGTCGACCTCGGACGGTCCGAGCTCGAGACCCTCTGCCGCAGCATTGAGGTCGCGCGCAAGGCCGAACAACTCGACCAGTGTCTTGCCGGCACTGGCCACCGCATCGCGGGCCCGCATGCTTGGCTTGGTCTCGACATCGACGATCAGGCGGTCGAAGTCGGTGCGCTGCTCGACACGGGTCGCTTCCACCTTGTAGGTGACCTTGAGAACCGGCGAGTAGATGGCATCGACCATGATGCGCCCCGCCTGCTTCTCCACCATGGAACCGGCAGCGGCAGGAACGTAACCGCGGCCCCGCTCCACTGTGAACTCCATGGACAGGGTCGCGCCCTCACCCAGCGTCGCGAGGTGCAACTCGGGGTTGTGGACCTCGACGCCGGTCGGCGCCTCGATGTCCCCGGCAGTGACCGCACCCGGACCGCTGGCCCGCAGGTACATGGTCACCGGCTCGTCCATCTCGGTGCTGGCGACGATGCCCTTGATGTTGAGCACGAGTTCGGTGACGTCCTCGGACATGCCGGGAACGGTGCTGAACTCGTGCTGCACGCCGTCGATGCGGATGCTGGTGACCGCTGCGCCCGGGATGGACGACAGCAGGGTGCGGCGCAGGCTGTTGCCCAACGTGTACCCGAAGCCCGGCTCGAGTGGCTCCAGCACGAAGCGGGAGCGGGTCTCGGAGACGAACTCCTCGGTCAGGACAGGCCGACTGGCAATCTGCACTTGTGTTCTTCCCTCCTTGGGCGACCGCTATATGACGCCCTCGAAATGATGGTTGGGGTTACTTGGAGTAGAGCTCGACAATCAACTGCTCCTGGACCAACGTGTCAATCTGCTCACGCTTGGGCAGGGCATGGACCAGAACGCGGAAGTGCGACGGGATGACCTCGAGCCACGCCGGCACCTCACGGTCGCCGGCCTCGGCGTGGGCCACTACGAACGGCGTCATCTCGCGCGACTTGTTGCGCACCTCGACGATGTCGTTCGGTGAGACCCGGTAGGAGGGGATGTCCACCTTTTTGCCGTTCACAGTGATGTGACCGTGCCGCACGAGTTGGCGTGCCATGTCGCGGCTCTTGGCGAACCCGGCGCGGTACACGACGTTGTCCAACCTGCTCTCCAGGATGGTGAGCAGGTTCTCACCTGTCTTGCCCTGCTTGCGGTTGGCCTCTTCGTAGTAGCTGCGGAACTGCTTCTCGAGCACTCCGTAGATGCGCGCGGCCTTCTGCTTCTCGCGCTTCTGGAGCAGGTACTCGCTCTCCTTGGTGCGGTTGCGGCCGTGCTGGCCCGGCGGGTAAGGGCGCTTCTCGACCGGGCAAGCCGGCGAGTCGCACTTCGCGCCTTTGAGGAACAATTTGGTCTTTTCGCGGCGGCACCGCTTGCAGTCCGCCCCGGTGTAACGTGCCATCTCTTAGATACTCCTGGCTATCAGACGCGACGCCGCTTGGGCGGACGGCATCCATTGTGGGGAACGGGGGTGACGTCCTGGATCGTGCCGACCTCCAGGCCAGTGGCCTGCAGGGATCGGATGGCCGTCTCGCGACCGGACCCGGGACCCTTGACGAACACGTCGACCTTGCGCATGCCGTTGTCCATCGCCCGACGGGCAGCGGCCTCAGCAGCCATCTGGGCGGCGTACGGAGTCGACTTGCGCGAACCCTTGAAACCGACCTGGCCGGACGACGACCAGGCGATAACCGCACCCTGGGGGTCGGTGATGCTGACGATCGTGTTGTTGAATGTGCTCTTGATGTGAGCGTGACCGTAGGCCACGTTCTTCTTCTCTTTGCGGCGCGGTTTCTTCGCGCCCTTCTGGGGTGCCATGGATGCTCAGACTCCTGCTCGAATGCTCACTTGCCGACCTTCTTCTTGCCCGCGACCGTCTTGCGCTTGCCCTTGCGGGTGCGTGCGTTGGTGTGGGTGCGTTGGCCGCGGACAGGCAGTCCGCGACGGTGCCGAAGCCCCTGGTAGGAGCCGATCTCCACCTTGCGCCGAATGTCGGCCTGCACCTCACGGCGCAGGTCACCCTCGGTCTGGAAGTGGGCCTCGATGTAGTCGCGCAGGGCGATGACGTCGGCCTCGGACAGGTCACGAACACGGATGTTCGGGTCGATACCGGTGGCTGCCAATGCCTGCTGAGCGCGGGATCGGCCAACCCCGAAAATGTATGTCAGGCCGATCTCGACGCGCTTCTCACGCGGCAGATCGACCCCCACAATGCGTGCCATAGGGCAGTTCTCCTACTGGTTGACGAAGGTGTGGTGGCGTCGTCGGTCCCACCGCCCTGGTGGGTCCCCGGCCTTCGAATCCCGGGGGTGGCGTCTGGCAGCTCTATGGCTT
>JAKOZM010000415.1 GCA_029779995.1 Actinomycetes bacterium | reverse complement strand
GAAGTCCACGTCGTCGGTGTACGGCGCGGGGCCCAAGGATCCCGCGATGTTCACCGAGGAGATGGAGCCCAAACACGCGCCAGGTTCAGGCTGGGCCAAGGACAGCGTCGAGGTCGAGGGTTATGTGCGAGGTTTCGCGCGCCGCCGTCCCGACGTGATGGTGACCACGCTGCGCTTCGCGAACTTCTTCGGTCCTCGGGTGCAAACCCCCATGGCCACGTACTTCTCGCTGCCAGTCATCCCCGTGGTGCTCGGTTACGACGCCCGCCTGCAGTTCATCCACGAGGACGACGGCCTCGATGCCTTGCGCCGGGCCACGGTGGAGGATCACCCGGGCACATTCAACGTCGCCGGTGACGGGGTCATCCTGGTCTCGCAGGCAGTCCGCCGGGCGGGCCGGCCCATGGTGCCTGTCGCCAGCCGCTTCGCATTCGCTGTCGGGGCGATGTTCCGACGGATGGGCCTGGCCGACTTCTCCCCGGAGCAGGTGCGCTTCCTCACCTACGGCCGCGGCATCGACACGACCAGGATGCGGACGTCCTTCGGGTTCGTCCCGCAACACACCACCAGCGAGACCTTCGACGCCTTCGTCGAGGCGCACAACCTCAACCGCCTGTTGCCGCCGGAACGCATCGAGAGCCTCGAGTCGCACATGCTGTCACTGCTGACCGGAAAGGAAACCGCCGGTGCCTGACGCACGCGTGATCCCGATCAAGGGCAAGGATCCGAAGAAGAAGCCTCCGGCCAAGAAGAAGGCGACGGCCTCCGGTGCCCGCGCCAGCCGCTCCAGCACGGCGCCGGTGGAGGATGTGATGCCCGATCACGAGCCGCTGCCCGGTACCCAGGAGCAGGTCGACTGGGACACTCGCGTGGCCAGTGCGCTGGCCTTCCTGCGCCGCAGGATCACCGGCGACTTCCAGGTTGACGACTTCGGCTTCGACGAGGAACTGACCGACCGGGTGCTGTTGGCCCCCCTGCGCCCCTTGTATTCCAAGTGGTTTCGGATCGAGACCCGGGGCCTGGAGAACATTCCGGACACCGGTGGTGCCCTGCTGGTCGCCAACCACTCCGGCACCGTGGCCATCGACTCGATGATGACGCAGTTGGCGATCTGGGATCACCACCCGGCCCACCGGCATCTGCGGATGCTCGGCGCCGACTTCGTCTTCCAACTGCCGATCGTCGCCGACTTCGCCCGGAAATCCGGATCGACGCTGGCCTGCGCGCCGGATGCAGAGCGCTTGCTGTCCAACGGGGAACTGGTCGGGGTGTGGCCGGAGGGTTTCAAGGGGATCGGCAAACCCTTCAGCGAGCGGTACAAGTTGCAGCGTTTCGGCCGGGGCGGTTTTGTTGCCGCGGCGCTGCGCACCAAGACCCCGATCATCCCGTGCTCGATCGTGGGGGCCGAGGAGATCTACCCGATCGTCGGCAACGCCAAGTTGTTGGCGCGGATGCTCGGAGCGCCGTACTTCCCGATCACACCGACGTTCCCCTGGCTCGGCCCGTTGGGGATGGTGCCGCTGCCGAGTAAGTGGATCATCGAATTCGGCGAGCCGATCCTGACCGACGACTTCGGTGAGGCAGCGGCCGACGACCCGATGCTGGTGTTCGACCTGACTGATCAGGTGCGCGAGACGATCCAGCAGACCCTGTACCGCCTGCTGGTGGCGCGCCGCTCGGTGTTCTTCTAATCGCGCAAGGCACGGCGGGCCGCAACGGTGCCCACGGCGATCCCGGTCACCAGGCCAGCGGCGCCGACCGCCGGGGCAGTGATCTTGACCACGCGCCGGGCGGTGCGGTAATCCCGCACGGTCCAGCCGTTGCGCCGGGCGTGCTGGCGTAACGCCCGGTCCGGGTTGACGGCCACCGGCGTGCCCACCAGCGACAGCATGGGGATGTCATTGGCCGAGTCCGAGTAGGCCGAGCATCGCGCCAGGTCCAGGCCCTCGCGTGCGGCCAACTCCGTGATCGCCTCCGCCTTGGCCTCGCCGTGCAGGGGCCGGCCGACCAGGTTGCCCGTGTACACGCCATGTTCCTGCTCGCTGACCGTGCCGAGCGCCCCGGACAGCCCGAGATGCTCGGCGATCAGTTCCGCCAGTTCGATCGGCGCCGCCGAGACCAGCCACACCCGTTGGCCGGCGTCCATGTGTCCCTGTGCCAGTGCCACCGAGCCGGTCCAGAAGCGGTCGACCATGTACTCGTTGAAGATCTCTCGGGTCAGAGTGATCAGTTCCGCCTGATTGCGTCCCTTGACCAGGGACAGGGCCTCCTCGGTCACATCCAGCATGTCGCCGCTGGACTCCTTGCCCACGACGATGAACCGGGTCTGTTTCCAGATGAAGTCGGCGATCTGGCCCTTGGTCAGGTACTTGTGCTTGGCCAGGCCGCGCGCCCAATGGAACATCGAGGCGCCATGGATCAGCGTGTTGTCGATGTCGAAGAAGGCCGCCGCCTGCGGATCGGGATCGGTCGGGCCGGCGTCGGGGATCTCGGTGGCTTCCCAATCGTTGCCTAGCGTCACCCTTGCAGGCTAGCGTCCGCGGCCGCGATGCCACGCTGACCTGCGCGGGTGAGTGCCTGCCGGATATGTGCGAGACTGCCACCGTGGTCGCCAATCTTGCGGATCTAGTGAGTGTTGCCGCCCAGAACCGTCCGCGCCACCCCGCTGTCGTGACCGAACATCGCGTGACGACCTGGAGCGAGGTGGAGTGGCAGGTGCGGGCGGTGGCCAGTGGCCTGATCGCACTCGGCCTGCACCCGGGATCACGGGTGGCGATCGTGCAGCCGAACACGCTGGAATTCGTGACCAGCTACTTCGGGATCCTGCGGGCGGGGATGGTGGCGGTGCCGCTCAACACGGGATACACCGCCGCTGAGATGGGCGGCATGCTCAACGACGCAGATGTGGCGCTGGTCCTGGCGGACCCGCAGGCACAGGGGGCGCTCGGGCAGGTCGATGTGCCGGCCGTCTACACAGGCACTGAGGAGTGGCGCCGTTTCACGGTCGGCAGTTCGGCGTTACCGACCGATCCGACGGATCCGGAGTCGTTGGCCGTGTTGCTGTTCACCTCCGGCACGTCGGGACGGCCCAAAGCCGCAATGCTCACGCACCGGGCGCTCAGCGCCAACCTGGATCAGCTCGCGACCCTCGACGATCCTCCGGGATTACTGCCCGACGACGTGGTGCTGTGTGTGCTGCCGCTATTCCATGTGTACGCCCTGAACGCAACGCTCGGGCTGGTCGCACGGCAGCAGGCAACCGTGGTCCTGCTGGACCGCTTCGACGCAGGGACGGCGCTGCGGGCGGTCGCCAAACACAAGGTCACCAACGTCGCTGGTGCCCCGCCGATGTACGTGGCCTGGTCGGCGCAGGAGGGTCTGGCCGAGGCGTTGGCCGGCGTGCGGCTGCTGGTCTCGGGTGCGGCCGCGCTGCCCCGCACAGTGATGGCCCAGTACGAGACGCTGGTCGGGATGCCGATCTGGGAGGGCTACGGCATGACCGAGTGCGCGCCGGTTATCACCGCCTCCCTGAAGTCAGGACGACCCAAGCCCGGGTTCGTTGGGCAGCCGCTGGACGGCGTCGAGGTGCAGTTGCGCGACCAGGACGGTGATCCGGTCAAGGACGGTGACCCCGGCGAGATCTGGGTGCGGGGGCCCAATGTGTTCAGCGGCTACTGGCCGGACGGCTCCGGCGGTCCGGACGACGACGGCTGGTTCGGTACTGGTGACGTCGCGTTCGCCGACGAGGACGGGGACCTGCGGCTGGTGGATCGGCGCAAGGAACTGATCATTGTGAGCGGCTTCAACGTCTACCCGCGCGAGGTGGAGGATGCGCTGCTCCACCTCGATGGGGTGATCGAGGCCGCCGTCATGGGTGTCACGCACCCGTACACCGGGGAGGCCGTCAAAGCGTTCGTGGTCACCAATCCCCACAGCGGCATCACCAGTGAGGATGTGTTGGCCTTCGCCCGCACCCGGCTGGCGCGGTTCAAGTGCCCCACCATCGTCGAGATCGTCGGGGAATTGCCGCATTCGGTGACCGGCAAAGTGAGCAAAGCGATGCTGCGCCAGCAAGGGGTGGTCTCGCTCTGAGTACCCGGGTGATCCTGGTCGGCAAGCCGGGCTGTCATTTGTGCGATGTCGCCCGCGACGTCATCGATCTCGTGTGCGCGCAAGCGGACACGGACTGGATCGAATTGTCGATCTTTGATGACCCCCAGTTGGCGGGCCTCTACGCCGATCAGATCCCAGTGGTGCTCGTGGACGGACAGGTTCATGACATCTACCGGGTGAATCCCGATCGGCTGTTGGCCAGCCTGCAGGCCTAGTGTCCGGTTAACGAACGGCGGGCTCCGCTGATCGCTTGGGGTGCTGCTTGTGAAATCGGTAGCATAGGGGTCTCACCTCCCCTTGAGCAGACAGGCCGCCAGTGTCCATTCGCCCTCGTCTTCGACGTCGCGAATTGCCGGATGCCACCATCGCCCGCCTGCCGCAGTACCTGCGCTGCCTGAGTCAGTTGGAGAACACCGGCGCTCAAACGGTGCACTCCGCGGATCTGGCAGGCCACGTTGGCGTCAGTGGTGCCGTGGTGCGCCGGGATCTCAGTTATGTCGGCAGTTATGGCACCCGGGGGGTCGGCTACCCCGTCGCGCAGTTGCGGCAGAAGGTGATCACCGCCCTGGGCTTGGCCACCGAACACCGGCTTGTGGTCGTTGGGATCGGCCACATGGGCCGCGCCCTCGCCGGTTACTCGGGCTTCGCCGAGCGGGAACTGCGCGTGGTGGGCCTGTTCGACATCGACCCCGACCTGATCGGGACGAAGATCGGCGAAGCCAGTACCGGCATGGTGGAGATTCAGCCCCTCACCGACCTCGCCGCGTTCGTGGCCGACCACGAGGTGCGGATCGGGGTGATCGCCACGCCGGCCGCGTCGGCACAAGCTGTCGCCGATCTCCTCACCAGCGCTGGCGTCACCAGCATCCTCAACCTCTCCGCAACCCATCTCGCGGTTCCCGAGGGGGTCGTGGTGCGGCCCGTGGACCTGGCCACCGAGATCCAGATTCTGGCCGTCCACGCCGCGCAGCAGGAGGTCCGATGAGCCTGCTCGTCCTGGGGATCAGCCACCACAGCGCCCCGATGGAGGTCTTGGAACGGGTGGCGGGTGTCGACACCGAGACGGCTCTCATCGACGCCGGCGCCAGTGAGGTCGTCGGTGAGGCGTTGGTGCTGTCGACCTGCAACCGCATCGAGGTGTACTCCGAGGTATCGCGATTCCACGCCGCGGTCGAGGCGCTGACCTCCTCCCTGGCCAAGAATGCGGGCGTCCCGGCTGACGTGCTGTCCAAGCATCTGTACGTGCACTACGAGGACGCGGCGGTGCGCCATGCCTTCCGGGTCACCAGCGGGCTGGATTCGATGGTCCTGGGTGACGAGCAGATCCTTGGGCAATTCCGGGAGGCCTTCAAGGCCAGCGTGGAGCAGGGCAGGGCCGGCCGGAGCCTGCACGACCTGGCGCAGTCCGCCCTGCGGGTCGGTAAACGCGTGCACACGGAGACGGGCATCGGACGCCATGGTGCTTCGGTGGTCGAGGTCGCGCTGGCGCAGGCCAGCCGCCACTTCGGCTCCCTCGCAGAGCGCCACGTGGTCGTCATCGGCTCCGGGTCGATGTCGTCGCTGGCTGCCTCCGTGGCCGCCGCCCAGGGCGCTCACGTGACGATCGTGGGCCGAACGGCGACGTCCGTGCACCGCTTGGCCGAGGCGGTTGGCGGGCGTGGCGTCAACCTGGAGCACCTCGATCAGGAGGTACGTGGCGCAGACGTCGTCGTCAGTGCCACTGGCGCCACCGGGCTGCTGCTCACGGTGGATCATCTCGAACGGGTGCTGGCCGACGGTCCGGTCGATCTGTTCGTCTGCGACCTGGCCCTGCCGCATGACACCGATCCCGGCATCACCGGCATCCCCGGTGTCCATCGCCTCGACCTCGCGGGGATCGCGCAACTGCCGCAGGCCCGGATCGCCGAGGAGTCCGTGACCTCCGCGGAGGAGATCGTGCTGGAGGCCATGGCTGAGTTCGTGGCCAGGCAGACCAGCGCGAAGGTGGAACCGGTCGTGGTGGCTCTGCGTGCGCGGGCCGAGGAGGTCGTGGACCAGGAACTCGGACGTCTGCGCCTGCGCAATCCGGGTCTGACAGATGCCCAGTTCGCCGAGATCGCCCGCTCCATGCGCCGGGTGGTGGCCACCTTGCTGCACACCCCGACGGTACGCATGAAGGAGTTCGCGATCGATCCCGGCGGCGACCGCTACGCGGCCGCCCTACATGCCCTGTTCGATCTCGACCCGGCGGCGGTGTCGGCGCTGACGGACACCGGTGGAGCACCGAGTGCCTGAAATCCGAGTGGCCACCAGGGCCAGTGCACTGGCGCGCGCGCAAACCGGCTGGGTCCGGGACAGGATCACCGCCCGCAGCGGACGACCCACCACCGAAGTGCTCGTCACCAGCGAGGGTGATGTCTCCCAGGCCGCCCTCACGAGCTTCGGCGGGCAGGGTGTCTTCGTAACAGCCGTGCGCGAAGCTGTGGTGGCTGGCACGGCGGACGTCGCCGTGCATTCCATGAAGGACATGCCCACGGCCAATGACCCCCGGACCGTCATCGCAGCCGTCCCCACCCGCGAAGACGTCCGCGACTATCTTGTGACGACGGTCAGCAGCCTGGCTGATCTGCCGGATGCCGCCACTGTGGCCACGGGATCGCCGCGCCGCGCCGCGTACCTGCGCCGGGCGCGGCCGGACCTGCGGATCGTGGGGATCCGCGGGAATGTGGACAGCCGCGTTGCGCGGGTGGACCGCGGGGACGTCGACGCGGTGGTGATCGCCTGCGCCGGCCTGCACCGGCTCGGACTCACCCCGCCCGGTTTCGCCCTCGACCTCGACGCCATGCTCCCGGCGGTGGGTCAAGGTGCCCTCGCGGTGGAGATGCGCCGCGGCGACGACCTCGGGGCTGTGGCCGCGATCGATGATCCGGACAGCCGAGCTGCCGTCACCGCGGAGCGGGCCCTGCTCAGCGGCCTGCGGGCAGGGTGCGCGGCGCCCGTTGGCGCGCTGGCGACCGTCGCCGGCACCACCTTGGAACTTCGAGCCGCCGTCGTGTCACCGGACGGCTCGCAGATGTACGAATGTGTCATGTCAGGCAGTGTGAATCACGCCTACGACATCGGCGCGAAAGCAGCAGACGAACTGATCGGACAAGGGGCCGGTCGGCTATTGGGAGAAGACAGATGAAGAATCGCAAGCCACTACCCGCCATCGCACTCATCGCGGGCGGATCCGGAGATCGGGACCTGCTGTCCGTGCGGGCAGCGGCGCTGCTCGATCAGGCGGAGGTGGTCGTGTGCGACCCCGAGGTGACACACCTGCTCTCCGGAGCCGAGGTGGAGGTCCTCGACCTGCCGACCGCGGTCACGGACGCGGCCATCGTGGCCAAAGCGCTTGTCGAGCAGGCTCGTGCGGGCCGGCATACCGTGCGCATCTTCGCCGGCGACCCGGTGGGTGATGGCCGAGTGATCGCCGAGGCCAAAGCGCTGCACCGCGCCAAAGTGCCTTTTGAGATCCTGCCGACAGCCGCCGACGTCACCGGAATCGCCGCGTACGCCGGCATCAACCTGGTCGGTGGCAAGGCCAAGCACCTGCGGGTAGTGGATCTGCTGACCAGCGAGGTCGACACCGAGACGCTGGCAGACACCACCAGCACGCTGATCATCCGCAACGGAGCTGACTCCGCCCCGGGAATCGCGAAAGCGGCGCTGGCGGCCGGCCGGACGCCGGGCACGCACATGGTGGTCGTGCGCGGCGGGGCGACAGTGGAACAGCAGACGATCGTCACCACCCTCGGTGAGGCGGTCACGGAGCTCAAGGCGGCCAAGCTGGTGGGTCCTGGCGACGTGTTCCTCGGGGAAGCAGTGGGCACCGCCACTGCCCTGGGCTGGTTCGAGAGCCGGCCGTTGTTCGGCTGGCGAGTGCTGGTGCCGCGGACCAAGGACCAGGCCGGGGAGCTGTCGGCGCAACTGCGGCTGTACGGAGCAGTCCCCGTGGAGGTGCCCACGATCAGCGTCGAGCCGCCGCGCACCCCGCAGCAGATGGAGCGCGCCATTGAAGGGATCGAGTCCGGTCGCTACCAGTGGATCGCCTTCACCAGCGTCAACGCGGTGAAGGCCATTCGGGAGCGCTTCGAGCAGCGTGGTCTGGACGCTCGGCACCTGGCCGGCCTGAAGATCGCCGCCATCGGAGACAGTACGGCCGAGGCGCTGCGGGAGTTCGGGGTGCGCGCCGATCTGGTGCCGCTGCCCGAGCAGCAGTCCTCCGCGGGCCTGCTCGAGGTGTGGCCCGAACGTGACGAGGAACTGGACCCGATCGGTCGGGTGTTCCTGCCCCGCGCCGACATCGCCACGGAGAAACTCGTCGCCGGGCTCAACGACCTCGGGTGGGAGGTCGATGACATCACCGCCTACCGCACCGTCCGGGCCGCGCCACCCGCGGCGGAGATCCGCGAGGCGATCAAGACCGGCGGCTTCGATGCCGTCGTCTTCACCTCGTCAAGCACCGTGCGCAACCTGGTGGGCATCGCTGGCAAGCCACATGCCAGTACCGTGATCGCGGCGATCGGGCCGGAGACGGCCGCAACGGCCACCGAACATGGGCTGAAGGTCTCGGTGCAGCCTGAGCAGGCCAAGATCGAGGTCCTCGCCGCCGCCCTGGCCGAACACGGTGAGTTCCTACGCCAGACCGCGCGGGAGAACGGCGAGCGGACCTGGCGGCCGTCGAAGCGTCGTGGTGCCGGCCGCCGGCGGGCGACCAAGAAGTGATCCGGCCCCGCCGGCTGCGCTCGACGCCAGCCATGCGGCGGTTGGTGCGCGAGACCAGGCTGCACCCGGGGCAATTGGTGCTGCCGGTGTTCGTGGCGGAAGGCTTGGAGCAGGCCAGACCCATCTCCAGCATGCCCGGGGTGGTGCAGCACCCGATCGCCGCGCTGCCCGAGGTGGTCGACCAAGCGGCAAGGGCAGGTATCGGCGGCGTGATGCTGTTCGGGGTCCCGCTCACTCGCGATGCCATCGGGTCCGGTGCCACCGATCCGCACGGGATCCTCAACGAGGCGGTGCGGGTGGCCGCGAAGGCTGCGCACGGTCGCCTGACCGTGCAGGCTGACCTCTGCCTGGACGAATTCACCGATCACGGGCATTGCGGTGTGCTGGCCGGCGAGGAGGTGGACAACGATGCCACGCTGCTGCGCTACCGCGAGATGGCCGTTGCCCTGGCCGAGGCCGGGGCCGATCTCGTCGGTACCAGCGGCATGATGGACGGACAGGTGGCTGCGGTGCGCGCGGCGCTGGACTCGGCCGGCTGGGAGAAGACCGCGATTCTGGCCTACGCGGCGAAGTACGCCACCGCGCTGTACGGACCCTTCCGGGAGGCGGTGAACTCTGCCCTGCAGGGAGACCGGCGCACGTACCAGCAGGACCCGGCCAACGGCCGCGAGGCCCTTCGGGAGGTGAGCCTGGACCTGGCTGAGGGCGCTGACATCGTCATGGTCAAGCCGGGGTATCTGGACATCGTGCGGGCTGTCTCGGAGATCGCCGATGTCCCTGTGGCTGTGTATCAGGTGTCCGGTGAGTACTCCATGATCGAGGCCGCCGCCGACCGTGGCTGGATCGATCGCCGGGCCTACGTCCTGGAGTCACTGACCGGTTGTGTGCGGGCGGGTGCGGACATCGTGCTGACCTACTACGCCGTGGCGGCCGCCGAATGGTTGCGCGCCGAGGCTGCTGGTCTGTGACGAGGCGCTCCGCTGTGCCCGTGCCGCTAATGGGCACAAGGTGCTGCGACACGCCGCGCAGGATCGCACCTAGTGCCGAATCCGGGACCGTTCTCGGGTGGTGTCAGCCGATTGGCTGCTTCATCGGAAGCGATGACGGCGTACATTGACGTCACAACCCGACGAAAGGTGGCGCGCATGCGCAAGTCACTCGCTGTAGCCGTCGTCCTGCCCTTGGCCCTCGCGCCCGTGATCGCTTCCCCGGCGCAGGCGAAGACGATCGTCAAGCAGGTCAAACTTCAGAACAACATCGAGGCGGGCTTCAAGAAGGAGGGCATTTCCGTTGTCGCCAAGTGCCCGAAGAACGTCACCTGGGTGAAGGGCAAGACCTTCACGTGCAAGGTCACCGATTCCCAGGGGAACAAAGGTACGGTCTTGGTCACCCTGCGCAGCGGCGGGTCAGCAGGCAAACTCAAGTGGAAGCTCCTCACCTGATCGATGCTGATCACTGACCTGATCGTGGGTGGCCTGCGGGCGTACGCCCCGCAGCCGATCACGGTCGATCTGGCGCCCATGACGCTGGTCTTCGGCGCCAACTCCGCGGGCAAGTCCAGTCTGCTGTCTGTCCTCCCACTGCTGCAGCAGACGGCGGTGCAACCGGAGATCCTGAGCATGTCCGGGGACCTCGTCGAGGGTGGCACCTTCCGCATGGCGGTGCACCACCACGACGAATCGCTGCCCATGACCCTGGGATTCTCCTTCGACGGTGGGCACGTCGAGAACGTCTACCGGTGGGACGGTTCGCGTCGCGCCGCCATTCTGGCCGAGGGCCAGCCCGCCAGCAGCGCCGCCGCAAGGGTGCTGTCTCAGGTCTACTTCCTGGGCCCGATGCGTGCCCGCGCAGAACGCACCACGGCGGTGGGCCTCGGTGGGGACCTCTATGTGGGCCCTGCCGGAGAGGACATGGCTGCCCTGCTCTTCGAACGGCCCGAACTGCTCGAGGAGGTGAACAGGTGGTGCCAGCGCCTGGGCCTGGGTTACCGCATCCGCATGCTGACCCCGATCAGCCATGACATCGTGATCTCAGCCGGCGACTTCACGGTCCTGGCGCTGGAGGACATCCGGCACGACCCACCGGTGCTCGTGTCCCCGCGGGCCGTGGGCTACGGCGTGGGACAACTACTGCCGGTGATCACGCAGTGCTGTCTGTCCGAGGGCGGGACGATCATCGTCGAGCAGCCGGAGGTCCATCTGCATCCCCGCCTGCAGTCTGCGGTGGCTGACCTGTTCATCGATACGGTCGTCACCGGGCGTGCTCAGATCCTGGCCGAGACCCACAGCGAGCACCTGGTACTGCGCGTCCTGCGGCGGATCCGGGAAGGTGCGTTGCGCCCCGACCTGCTGAAGGTGCTCTACGTCGACCTGCACGACGATGGCGGCGCGTTCGTGCGTGAGCTGGAGGTCGATGACCGCGGGGAACTCGTGGACGGGTGGCCGGGCGACTTCTTCGACGAGCGGCTCGCCGAAGTGCTGCCGGGGTTGGCGTGAGCGGGCAGGCCGTCTTCGGGGTGTCCATCGCGGCCTCCGCGCTGTCCGAGCGGGCTGACGATCCGGCGCTGCAGCGGGCACTGCACGAGGAATTGCTGGAGGATCTCGCGGTGCACGGCCGTCTACTCTTCGGCTCGCAGGCCGACTTGGACTTCTTCGTACAGGCCGTGCATGCGCTGCCCACCTCGCTGGCCAAGGCCTGGGAAACCCTGCTGTCGTCCCGGCGCGTGCACGCAGCCATCATCGACCCCGCCAAGCTGAGTCTGGAGGGCTTGTTGGAGCCGGCCGAGCTGGAGTCGCAGATGGCACCCACCGTTGCCCTCGTCCTGGTCGACCGTGATCAGGCCGAACTGCTCGGTGTGCCGATCACCGAGTTCTCGACCCGCACACCCAGCGGGCTGATCGAGGTGGCGCGGATCTCCACGGCCGGTCGCACCGCGACGCTGCTCACGGCCCGCCAAGCCCTCGACGATCCATTGCGGGAAGGGGTGAACCGGGAGACCGAATGGGAGCTACGGTTCGGCCCGCTGGTGGCCAGCTCATCGCCAGTGGTGGTCTACGACAGGTACGCCGGCCAGCACATCGCCCGCCGCTATGTGCACGATCTGCCGCACGGCGACGGTCTGAGCTGGTTCCTGCAGCGGGTGGCCATGACCCCGGGGCGCAAGGTGCGCATCATCACCGCCGTGACCGATGAGCGCGGCAAGAATGGGGCCACCTTCGACGAGCAGACCATGTCGTTGGGATTCGGGCGCCTGCTGGAGCACCTGGGACGTGATCTGCGCCTGGAACTGGTGCTGGTGCCCGACCGGATCAAGAACGGCGGAAAGGTCGAACGGTTCGGCCACGATCGGCACCTGCGATTCGGGCACCGCGCTGCCCTGGCGCTGGGGACCGGCCTGCAGGCCTTCACCAAAGTGCATTTCCCGGAGACGATCAGCGTGGCCAGACTGCCCCTGCCGGATGCCCGGGCCCGCGAGGAGCGCGCGATCAAGGCTGCTTTACGACCGCCGCGGGGTGGCTGGCTCGGCTGGGCGCACGGATCGGAGCCAGCCCCGTAGAGAGGGTTCAGAGGCGCCGGAAGCGCCACTTCGCCGGGCTGCTGTCCGGGGTTGCGTTGAGCACTGCCCGCACGCGGAACACGTGTCTGCCTTTCTTGACGCGGTAGGTCTTGGGCGAACTGCAGTTGCGCCACGGGCGCTTGTCGAGCCGGCACTGGAAACTGGCTCCGGAGGTGCCGGTGAACCGGAACCGCACCGTGGCCTTTCGGATCTGCTTCTTCGGGGTCTTCGTCAGGGTGGTCTCGGCCGCGGGGTTCGGGGCGGGTGCCGGAGTGACACCGCTGACCCGGGCCACTTTCTCCGCGGTGTCCAGGGTCACCCACAGGGTGTCTCCTGGACCAGCAGCGATCTGCCGGGGGCCCGATCCGGCGGGTAGAGCCAGAGTGGTCAGGGCGCCCGTGGCCGTCACGCGGGCGAGGCTGTTCGTGGCGAACTGGGCGGCCCAGTAGGCGCCGTCGGCACCGTAGGTGATGCCGAACGGATCAGTGCCGGGCACCGGGGTGGTCTCGACGGCGGTGGTGATCCGCCCGATCGTGTACGGCGGGGTGCCCTGTTGAGTGAAGGCCACCTGGCCGTTGGCGCCGGCGGCGACCCCCTGGGTGCCGCCACCCGCGGGGAACTTGGTCGCCACCCCGGCGGTCGTCACCCGGTAGACCGCCTCACTGCCGAAGTCGGCGACCCAGAGGTTGCCGTCGGTTCCGGCGGTGATGGCCCGGGCCCCGGTGATCCCTGTGCCGGCGATGACCGTCGGGTTGGCGGGGTCGACGGGCGCGATCTTGAGCACTTTGTCCACCGAGGCCGTCCACAGATTGCCGTCCGGACCGACGGTGATCCCGCGGGCGTCGGCCAGGGCGGGGATCGCGAACTTCTCGGCCGCGACGGGATTGTCGGGCAGGAAGCGCGCCACCCCACCGGTCTGGGTCACCCACAACCGACCGTCGGGTCCGGCCGTGATCCCGATCGGGGTGGTCATGTTCGCGGAGTCGAACTCGGTCACCACGCCGGCGGGCGTGATCCGGGCGACGTCCGCCGCCACCCCGTCGAGGGTGACCCACATATTGCCATCCGGGCCGGCGGTGATCTGGTTGTTCGAACTGACCGCACTCACCGTGAACTCGCCATTGAGCGCAGGGTCGGCGACCGCTGGACCATGGACGAGGGGAACGGTGATGCCGGTGGCCACCAGGACCGCCACGATCTTGAGCGCCATGGCGGTAAGTAGACCCCAAAACGAGGGCGGAGGGAAGTCGACCGTTCGGTCCCTGAGCCGGGACGCCACGCCCGTGAACGATCTGCGCCCAGTTGTCTGACCCGAGACGTACGATGAAGCTTCAGCGGTCGTGGAAGAGGTTCGTCAAGTGTCAGTTGCGGTCATGCCGGAGCATGAGACCGATCTCCGGCGTCCCGCGCCGGCCATGGGATACCTCCCTGGCCTCGATGGGATTCGCGCGATCGCGGTGCTGGCCGTGCTGCTCTACCACTCCGGGGTGTTGCTCGTCCCCGGCGGCTTTCTCGGGGTCGACGTCTTCTTCGTCCTGTCGGGTTTCTTGATCAGCAGCCTGCTGCTGCAGGAGATCGAGCGCACGGAAGCGGTCAACTTCAAGCAGTTCTACATCCGGCGCGCCCGCCGGTTGCTCCCGGCCCTCTTCGCGACACTGGCATTGTCTGCGGTCCTCGTGCTGATCTTCGCCCGCGATGCGGCGTTCCAGTTCCGGCAGGATGCCATCGCCTCGTTCTTCTACGTTGGCAACTGGTGGTACATCGTCCAGGACCTCTCATACTTCGAGGCGATGGGTCGGCCCCCGGTCCTGCAACACCTGTGGTCATTGGCCGTGGAGGAGCAGTTCTACCTGCTCTGGCCGCTGGCCCTGGTCTTTCTATACCGACGTGGTGGCCGGCCCGGTGTGGGCCGGATCGCCCTGATGATCGCCCTGTTCTCGACGTTGCTCATGGCGGTCTTCTCGTTCCTCTGGAACGTGCCCGGCAGCGGCGACGCCAGCCGGCTCTACTTCGGCACTGATACCCATTGCATGGGTCTGCTGCTCGGGGCCGCCCTTGCCACCGTGTGGCGTCCGGGAGCCCTGCCCAAGAAGATCGCTCTGCCCGCCCAAGTGATCCTGTGGGCGGTGGCCCTGGCCTCGCTGGCGGGACTGTTCACGATCTTCCACAAGGCGGCGGAGGATTCGGCGTGGCTGTACCGCGGGGGTTTCCTCGTGGTGTCCGCGTTGACGGCCGTGATCATCGCCCTGGCCTCGCACCCGGCGATCGGTTTCGGCGCGATGCTGGCGATCCAGCCGATGAAGTACATCGGGGAGCGGTCCTACGGTCTGTATCTCTACCACTGGCCCATCTTCGTGATCACCCGGCCCGGTATCGACCTGCCGTTCGACGGGCTGCCGGCGTGGATCCTGCGCATGGGGCTGACCTTCGGGGTGGCCGAACTGTCGTACCGCTACATCGAGATCCCCATCCGGCACGGCGCCTTGAGCAGGACGTGGCGGCGCTGGCGCGAGCAGGGTGCCGGCGTGGCCGGTGCCCGGGCAGCGGGGGTCGTCGCCGGTGGGGCGGTCTTCCTCTTCGCCGCGGGCACGGCGCTGGCAGCCATCCCGGCCCCTAGTGCGGACGACTACCTCGATGGCAAGACCTCGGTTGGGCAGGACCTCGTCGCCGAGGCGAAGCAGCAGCCCAAGAAGGCCAACGTGCCGCCCCAGCAGTTGCCCACCGGGGCCGATCTGACCGACCGGCCCATCACGGCCGTGGGTGACTCCGTGATGCTCGGGGCCAGCGGCGCCCTGGCCAAGGCCTTCGACATCACCGTGGACGCGGCGGTGAGCAGGCAGTCCAACGAGATCGAGCAGCGCATCGCCGCTCGCTTGGGGGCGGGGCAGCTCGACGACGTCGTTGTCATTCACGCCGGGACCAACGGCACGGCGTACTGGGACGATCTCAAAGCCACCCTGGAGGAGTTGCAGGGCCGGCAGGTCGTCCTGGTCACGGTGCACACCCCGAACGTCTGGATGGACGACTCGAACCGCAACATCCGGGGTATGGCTAACCAGTTCGACAATGTCCGGATCGCCGACTGGGAGCTGGCCTCGCGAGGCCACCGGGAGTACTTCGTGGTCGACGGCACCCACCTGACCACGGAGGGGATCAAGGCCTACGTGGACACGATCCGCACGGCGCTGCGCGGGGACGGGACGCCACTGACCCCGGCGCCGGCCCCCACCCCGTAGGGGGTCACCGCTGCCAGCGGGCTTGCCGATCGGCAACTACGCTGAGGAACTGTGCTGAAGATCGCCCTGCGCAGCCTGGGAGCCCACAAACTGCGGTTGTTGCTCACGGCCGCGGCGGTGTTCCTGGGGGTGGCCTTCGTCACGGGCATGCTCATGCTCACAAACGCCCTCGACCGCACGTTCACCGACATCTTCGAAAGCGGCGCCCAGGACGTCATCGTCACCAAGGCGGACGTGGTCGAGGAGGACTTCGGGGACACGACGGCCCAACTGATCCCGCAGAGCACGGTTGATCAGGTGGCCTCGGTGCAGGGGGTGCTGGCCGCTGACGGGGCCATCTTCCAGAACGGCGCCTATCTTCTCGATGCCGACGGGCAGGTCGTGGGTGGCAATGGGCCGCCGGCGGCGGGGGTCAACTGGCAGGCCAACCCGGATCTGGCCGTCGCCACCATCAGCCAGGGCCGGGCCCCGGAACGCAACAACGAGATCGTCGTCGATGACGTCACCTACCCCAAACTGAACCTGCCGGTCGGCAGTGAGGTGATCATGGTGACTCCGCAGGGCCGCATCACCGTCAATCTGGTCGGCACCTTGAAGTACGGCAGCACCGGCGGCCTGGCCGGGGCGACCATCACTGCGTTCACCCCGCAGCGCGCCCAGGAGTTGTTCACCGCCCCCGATGAGTGGCAGACGGTGGAGGTCGCGGCGGCCGACGGTTTCACCGATCAGCAGGTGGCCGACAACATTGCCGCAGCGCTCGGACAGGGGTGGGAGGTCAAGACCCGCGACCAGCAGGTCGAGGAGCAGGCGTCGGCGCTGCGGCAGGGGCTGGGCTTCATCAACTACGTGCTGGTCGGTTTCGCGGGCATCTCCCTGTTCGTGGCCGCCTTCCTCATCTACAACACGTTCGCCATGCTCGTCGCCCAGCGTGGCCGGGAGATGGCGCTGCTGCGGGCGGTCGGCGCGGCGCAGGGCCAAGTGCTGCGTTCCGTGCTTGTAGAGGCGCTGTTGCTGGCCATCGTCTCGGCTGTGATCGGCATCGGGTTGGGATATGGGATCGCGCAGTTGCTGGTGGCGCTACTGGGTCAGATCGGGCTGTCGTTGACGTCTGGCGTTGTGCTGACCCCGCAGGCCATCGTGTGGGCATTTGTGCTGGCGGTCGTCGTCACGGTGCTGTCGGCGCTGTTGCCTGCCCTGCGGGCAGCGCGCACGCCGCCCATCGCCGCTCTGCGCGAAGCGGAGACGCCGGTGGAGACGCCAGGCCGCGTCCGGTCCATCATCGGCGCCCTGCTGTTCGTGGCCGCGCTGGGCGGGCTGGCGACGGCCTACGGCAGTGACCCCTCGGTCCAACTCGTGGCCCTTTCGGCCTTGGTCCTTCTCGTGGCGACCGTCCTGCTGGCCCCGCTGCTGGCAGTGGGTGCGGCGAAGCTGGCCGCGGCGGTCATGAGGGTGGGTGGGGTATCGGGGCAGTTGGCAGGACGTAACGCCGAGCGCGGCCCGCGGCGGGTGGCCTCCACCGCCAGCGCCCTGTTGATCGGCCTGGCGCTGGTGACGACCGTGTCCGTCGTGGTGGCCTCGGCCCGGGAGTCCATCAACGACCTCATCGATCGGGCCTTCGGCGCCGACTACATCGTCGCCACCCAGACCGGCAATCCGTTCAGCCAGAACATCGCCACCCAACTGCGGGATGTGCCGGAGGTCGAATATGTGGTCAGCCAGAGCCAGGGTCCGGCCCGGGTCGATGGTGAGGACCAGTTCATCACCGCGATGGGCGGCGGGCCCATCACCAGCGTTTTCGACGTCGAGGTGTCCTCCGGGACGGTGGGCGAACTCGTGCAGGGCACGGCAGTGGCCGACGCCGAGTGGGCAGCTGCGAACGACGCGCAGGTGGGTGATCGCGTGACCGTCCTGTTCCCGTCGGGACAGGAGCGGGGCTTCACACTGGGGGGCATCTTCGAGCCGACCGAGGCGGGGTTGCTCAGCGGCCTGATCATCCCCAAGGAGGACTACCGGTCGGTCGGTGGCGCGGGCCAGGACACCCTGCTCTACGTGGCCCTGGCTCCGGACGTGGACACGGCCGCGGCGCTGGCGGGAGTGGAAGCAGTGACCGCCGAGAACCCCCTGCTGCAAGTCCTCGATCAGACCGAGATCAAGGAGCAGAACAGCCGCCAGATCAACCAATTGTTGTACTTGATCTACGGCATGCTCGGATTGTCGATCATCATCGCGGCGCTCGGCGTGGTGAACACCATGGCACTGAGCGTGCTGGAGCGCACCCGCGAGATCGGCCTGTTGCGCGCGGTGGGAGCCTCTCGCCGGCAGGTGCGCCGGATGATCCGGTGGGAGGCCGTCCTCGTGGCCTTCGCCGGGGCGCTGGCCGGTGTGGTCGTGGGCCTGGTGGCCGGGATCAGCCTGCGCCAAGCGCTGTCCGGCGATGGCATCGAGGTGCTGGTCGTCCCTGTGGCCACGGTGGTTGTCATCCTGGTGCTGGCCGTAGTGCTCGGCGTACTGGCCGCTGCTCTGCCCGCCCGGCGGGCCGCCAAACTCGACATCCTCGGGGCGATCGCTACGGAGTAGCGACGCGCTTGCGGCCGCCTTCCACCACCACCAGACACACGGTCACACTCACCGCCACCACGTTGGTCAGCAGGATCGGCACGTCTGGGCGGAAGATCCCGTAGGACAGCCACAGGCACTGCCCGGCCAGCAGCAGGACCAGCGTGCCCAGGGCAACCTCGGACGGCAGGTTCTCCCGGCGCCGACGCAGCGACTCGAGCAACTGGGGAACGGTCGTGAGCAGCCCACATGCCACGCCGATCCCACCTGAGAGCCCAGCCGGCAGCTGCAGCAACACCAGCACAGCAGCGGCCACCCCGAGTACCGGCGTGGCCGCTGCCAGCGGCCACGACCAGTGCCGTTGCCGGCGCAGGAGCAGCATGACGACGGGCACTGTCGTGATGATGAACGGGACATTGCCGACGATGATGCCCGGCGCTTCCAGCAGCAGGCCGTAGGCGAACCAACTGGCCCCGGACAAAGCGAAGATGACCCAGGTGAGCAGGCTCACGCCGTCGGCACTGCGGTCGCGGATGATGCGGGCGATCTGCGGCAGCGACATCGAGGTCATCAGCACCGAGCCCGCGTAGGCCAACCACTCCACGTTCACCGCACCCACGCTAGCGGTACGGTGGAGCTACCAAAGGGGAGCTCGGGGCAGCCGGGCTGAGAGGGTCACCATCCGCGTGGCCGACCCACCGAACCTGATCTGGGTAATGCCAGCGGAGGAATCGTGAAACGTATACTCATCGCAGGTGTCCTCCTGCTCGCTGCGTGTGGCAGCGATCCGGGCACTGAGGTCGCTCCGTCCGAAGTTATCCTGCTCACCCACGATTCCTTCGCGATGGACACAGCGGTCATCGAGGAGTTCCAGCAGCAGTCGGGCCTCACGGTGAAGATCGTGCAGAACGGTGACACCGGCCAACTCGTCAATTCCGCGATCCTGGCCGCCGGTAACCCGCAGGGTGATGTCCTGTTCGGAGTGGACAACACGTTCCTGTCCCGCGCCCAGCAGGCAGGGGTGTTCGATGACTACCAGGCGCCTGCCAGCCCGGCCGAGTACGCCCAGCCCGGCGTGACGCCGATCGACACCGGCGACGTGTGCCTGAACTACGACGTGGACTACTTCGCGAGCAAGACCCCGCCGGGCAGCCCCGCTGATCTGGTGAAGCCGGAATACCGTGATCTGACGGTGGTGCCCAACCCGGCCACGTCCTCACCGGGTCTGGCCTTCCTGATGGCCACGACCAGGACCGAGCCCGACTGGCAGCAGTACTGGACCGCGCTCAAGGCCAACGGGGTCAAGGTGGTGGATGGCTGGGAGAACGCCTACTACCAGCAGTTCTCCGGCGGGTCGGGGGAGGGAACGCGTCCCATCGTGGTCTCCTATGCAACCAGTCCCGCCGCCGAGGTGATGTTCGCCAAGAATCCCAAGGCGCCCGCGCCCACCGCAAATGTGAGCACGGGTTGCTTCCAGCAGGTCGAGTACGCGGGCGTTCTGGCCGGAGCCCGCAACCAAGCGGGTGCCAGGCAGTTGGTCGACTTCATGCTCAGCCGGTCGTTCCAGGACGCGGTCGGGGAGCAGATGTTCGTCTACCCCGTACTGCCGGACGCGACGGTGCCCAAGGCCTTCGGCCCGCCGCCTGCCGATCCCGTGGTGTTGAGCCCGGCCGAGATCGCGGCCGGCCGTGACGAGTGGATCGATCAGTGGTCACAAATCATGGATCAGTAGGCCGCACCGCGCTACTGGCACTGCCCGTCGCCTTCGTCCTCACGCTGTTCGCGGTACCGGTCACCGCTGTGCTGCTGGCCGGTGCCCGCGGCGACATGCTCGCCACGTTGACCGCATCCCGCACATGGCAGGTGATGGCCTTCACCGTCCTGCAGGCCGCCGCCTCCACGGTGGCCACCCTCGTGGTGGCGATGCCCGCGGCGGTTGTGCTTGCGCGGTTCCGCTTCCCCGGCCGGGGGGTGCTGCGGGCGCTGGTCCTCGTGCCGTTCGTCATGCCGACCGTCGTGGTGGGGGCCGCGTTCCTGGCCCTGATCGGCCCGACGGGGGTGGTGGGCGTCGACCTTTCCGGAACGCTGGTCGGCCTGGTCGCGGCTCACCTCTTCCTCAACCTCGCCGTGGTGGTGCGCGTGGTGGGTGCCGCGCTGGCGACGATCGACCCGCGCACCGAAGATGCCGCCCGGCTCCTCGGCTGCTCCCGGTGGCAGGCGTTCCGCCGCGTCACCTGGCCGTTGCTGGTGCCGTCCCTGCAGGCGGCCACTGTGATCGTCTTCCTGTTCTGTTTCACGTCCTTCGGTGTGGTGCAGGTACTGGGCGCCGGACAGGTGTCCACCCTCGAGGTGGAGATCTACCGGCGGACCACGTACCTGCTGGACATCCCCGCGGCCGCCGCGCTGTCCGTGCTGCAACTACTGGCCGTGGTGGCCATGCTCGTGGTCGTCGGTGGTTCCACCAACGTCCGGACCGCCGTGGCCGTCGATGTCGCCCGCACTGCGCGGGGTGCGGCGCGCTGGCTGGTGGGCGGTGTGTTCGTCGCCACAGCGGCGCTGGTGCTGGCACCGCTGATCATCGTGGTCCTGCGGTCACTGCGGATCGACGGACATTGGACGCTGCTCGGTTGGCAGACGCTGTTCAGCCCCGGACAGAGCACCAACTCAGTTGATCCGTGGAGCGCATTGGTGGCCAGCCTGCGCACGGCGGCGAGTGCGACTGTGATCGCCGTCGTGCTGGGGACAGCGGCCAGCCTCGGGCTGGCGATGGGTCGGCGCACCCGCTGGCTGCGTAGCGTCGACGGCCTGCTGCTGTTGCCGCTGGGCACCTCGGCAGTGACCGTTGGGCTGGGGATGCTGCTTGCCTTCGGCAGGCCCCCGGTGGACCTGCGCAACACCGGCCTGCTGATCGTTCTCGCCCAGACCCTGGTGGCACTGCCGTTTGTCGTGCGCGTGCTTGCCCCCACGTTCGCGGGATTTGACCGACGGTACTTGCAGGTGGCCGCGATGCTGGGCCAGTCGCCGCTGAAGGCTGTGTGGCGGGTGGGCCTGCCCATGGTGCTGCCCGCCGTGGCCGTCGCTGTGGGGTTCTCCTTCGCGGTCACCGTGGGCGAGTTCGGGGCCACCGTGTTCCTGGCCAGCCCCGCCGAGCCGACCCTGCCCGTGGCGATCGCCCGCCTGCTGGCCCGGCCCGGTGCGGTCACAGTGGCCGCCGCCTACGCCGCCAGCGCCTTGCTGATGGCCGTTACGGTGGGGGTTGTGCTGCTCATCGATCGGGTGCGGGTCAGCCGGGCGGTGACCTTCTAGATGCTTGCGGTGAACGATCTGTCCGTCGCGTACGACGAGCCGGTCCTGCACGGCGTCGACCTCCACGTCGGTGCGGGTGAGATCGTGTGCATCCTCGGCCCCAGCGGGGGCGGCAAATCGACCTTGCTGCGCGCCGTCGCCGGGCTGGTCGACTATAGCGGCACCGTCGCCATCGCCGGGGCCAGTGTCGATGAGGTACCCGCCCATCTGCGCACAGTGGGCATGATGTTCCAGGACGATTTGCTGTTCGGGCACCTGGACGTGGCCGGTAACGTTGGCTTCGGCACCGGCGGTCGCCGGGTGGCGCAGATGCTGGAGCTGGTAGGTCTGACCGGCTACGGGAACCGCCGCGTGGAGACGCTGTCAGGTGGCCAGGCGCAGCGGGTCGCACTCGCCCGGGCGCTGGCCCCGGCGCCACGCGTGCTTCTGCTCGACGAGCCGTTCGGAGCTCTCGACGTGGTCCTCAAGGCCTCCCTGGTGCTCGAGGTGCAACGCGTGTTGCGGTCGCAGGCCATGACGGTCCTGGCCGTGACGCACGATCGTCACGAAGCCTTCACCCTGGCCGACCGCGTGGCGATCCTGCGCGACGGCCGGCTCGTGCAGGTGGGGACCCCCGACGAGTTGTGGCGCGATCCCGTGGATGATTACGTGGCGCGGCTGGTGGGGCGCAGCGTGCTCGACGGCACGTCCTACGCGCCGACCGACCTGACGGCGACCAGCGATGGGCCGTGGGCCCTGACGGTCACCGGGCGCACGTTCAGCGAGGGCCGCTACCTGGTCGCCGGGGATGTGGCGGGAGCGGCAGTCATGTACGTCAGTGACACTGCCCCCGCCGTTGGTGAGGTCATCCGGATCGACGTCCGGTCGACGGCATGAGGACGCTGCCGGATTTCGTGCTCACCTACGTCGGCGTGGCCATGGCCCTGAGTCTGGTCTGGTTCGCCGTGCGCGACCATCCGCACTGGGCCGCCCACCGCTGGGCGGCGCCAAGGGTCGCCGCGCTGCGGGTGTGGGTGTCGCGGGCACCGGCCACCTTCGTGTACATGGCGATCTGGACGGCGACGTCCATCCTGGCCCAGGGGCAGCCCCTGACCGTCTCCGAACTCGTCGCCCGCTACGCCTCCACAAACCTGTACAACTTCCACAGCGAGCCGTTTCGGACGTTGGTCGCGAGCTCGTTCCTGGTGGCCGAGAACGGCCTGTTCTACCCGTTCTATGTCGTCGCCTTCGTCCTAGTCGCTGCGCGCCTGGAGCACCGCGTCGGCGCGGCACGCTGGCTGGCGGTCGCGGCCGTGGCGCATGTCGGCGGATCGTTGATCATCCTGGCCCTGGAACGGATCGGGATCTGGCGCGACCTGCTACCGCACACGGTCGCCCTCACGGAGGACATCGGGGTGTCCTATGTGCTCGCAGGCGCGATGGGTGCTTATGTGTGGTTGGTCCGACACCGCTGGGCATACGCGGGTCTGCTGGTCCTCGGGTTCGTGGTGCCCCTGCTCATCTGGCCGGGTCTGGGGAGCGCGGGCCACTTCATCGCGGCCGGACTGGGGCTGCTGGCCGGTCGCTTCGTCGTGCGCTGGCCACTGCGGCCGCCGGTCAGCTGGCGGGCGCTTACGTCTGCGGCCGCCGACGAGTCAGCAGCGCCCGGACCCCCCGCCACCCCAGCATCGTGACCGCCAGGAAAGACGCCGCCACCAGGATGAACGTCGCCGCGGTGCCATCGCCCATCACGCGGCGCAGGAGCATGCCCCCGACCAGGGTCACCAGCCAGATCACCGCGCCTGCCTTCAGCGTCTCGGGTGCGCGCAGGGGAGCCGCGACCAGCCAGGCCACCGCCAGAGCGGCGATGAACGGTGCCGCGACCTGCAGGAAGGAGTCGGCCTCGGCATGGCTCCGTATTCCGAGTGCGACGAAGGCGAGGACACTGATGAGGTCCAGCAGCGCGGCGATCCAAGGCTTCACGATTGTCACTGTAGTTGCGCGTCCGCTCGACGCGTCGGACGCTGAGGACATGATCAGGGAGTACATCGGGGTCTACCACGCCGACGGTGGGCTGGTGGGTGAGGCAAGGTATGTGATCGGCCACCTGCTGGGGCGCACGCACTGCTCCTTATGCGACATCACGCACTCGCCGCTGCGCCGCAAGCGGCAGTGGGACGCGTTCGTCGGGGGTCTCACCGTGCCGTTCCGGCTCTACCACCTCAATGAGATGCCCTCCGACGTGGCCGACGTGGTGGCCACCGTCGGCAGCCCCGTGGTCTTGAGCCGGGATACGGCCGGTGTGCTGCAGCTCGTCCTGACGCCGAGCCAGTTGGACCAGCTGGACGGGTCAGTGGGTAGCTTCGCGGCGGCGCTCGAGGCCGTCTGACGAGAATCGTCTACACATCTGGTTGGCGGCAGACCATGATCAACCAGATGTGTAGACGCCACGCGGTGCGAAACGGGTTAATCGGACATTGGAAGCGTGTCGCAAGTTGAGATTTGCCTCGGGCGGCTCGTCCCCAACCAGATCTGTAGACCGTCGTCACCATCCACAGATCTCGTTGCCCGTGATTCGGCCTGACGCAGAGCGTTCAGGGTGGAGGCATGAACCTCACGGAGATAATTTCCTGCGGGCGTGGGTGCCGGATGTGTACGAAGATCCGGCGGCTGAGATGGTCAGACTCGCCCGCAGGAGCGAGGAGATCGAGTGGATGGGTCGGCGCAGCGCCTAGTCTGTGTCGGTGGACCGCACACGGCGCACCGAGACCTGGTTCTCCCGCAACGGGCTGCCCCACTTCGTGGCCGACTACAACTCCGGTGAACACATCTGGACCCGGGCGCTGCCGATCCTGCTGATGATCATGGCCGTGCAGCTCGTGTCAGCGGTCGGATATGCGGTCAGCAGTGGCAGCCGGGTCCTGCCCGTGGTGCTGCTCGCGGTAGCGGGGCTGGTCCTGCTCGGTCAAGGATTGTGGTCCAAAGCCCGCCGCGGGTTCTGGTTCGCCCCGGCCGACCGCGTCGGGTGGCCGCTGATCGCGGGCTTCATCGCGTGCGGGGTCATCTCGGAGGTCATCCAGTACGGTCGGGAGGTCGACGGGGAGACGGTCACCTGGGGGTCAATCGTGGCCGCCCTCGTGCTGCAACTGGTGCTGTTGGGCGCCATCTACGTGACTACCCGCTTCGCCCTGATCTCGATGGCCATCTGGGCGGTCCGGCAGACAGTCCGCAGCGCCGGCGACCTCTACGTGGTGGCGACAAAGGCCCTGCCGCTGCTGCTCATCGTCATGATCGTGCTGTTCATCAACACCGAGATGTGGCAGGTGGCGGGCAGCCTC
>JAKOZM010000394.1 GCA_029779995.1 Actinomycetes bacterium | reverse complement strand
GCTGACGTCGCCTCAGGGATCTCGACCAGACGCCCGGAGGTCACGTCATAGACGTAGCCGTAGATCGGAATGCCGGCCGGGACCAACGGGTGATTGCGGATGCGCGTCACATCCTCGACCACGCTGCCCGCGCTATCGGCGATGGTCAGCCAGTCGATGTAGCGGGCCTCACTGGATCCCGGACCCGTCCCGACATCGATGAACCCGTTGGGGCTGAGTTGCGCGGTCTGCAAGCTGCTGGCCAGCAGGTCGCGCATCACCTCGTCGGTGAAGAACTCCATCCCGCAGTCGGAGTGGTGGATGACGAACCACTCCTTGGTGCCCAGCAGCTTGTAGGAGATCACCAGCGATCGGATGGCGTCGTCGCTGGCGCGGCCACCCGCGTTGCGGATGACATGGGCGTCACCCTCGCTCAGCCCGGCGTACTTTGCGGGGTCGAGCCGGGCATCCATGCAGGTCAGAATGGCGAAACCGCGGGCCGGCGGTAGGGCCAGGCCGCCTTTGTCGAACGTGGCGGCGTACTGCTCGTTGGCAGCAAGGACCTCGGGCAAGACAGACATAGCGAACCTCTCGGAAGACGGGGCAGGAGCGAATACGTCAGAGGGGAAGACAGCGACAGCTGTGAACGCGCATGTGGTCGATCTCCCTGCGGGAGGTCAAGACCGGCTGGCGAGGCATACGCAGGAACCTAACACGCATGTCGATCATCGGCATCCGCGCACCCGTCGTCAGTACCGCGTCAGGTAGGGATCGTTCAAGTACGCGTCATAGAGCAGGTCCACGTCGTCGAAGCGCTCAGTGCACACCAATTCGCGGGCATACGCCGCCTGGCTGGGACTGCCTCGCTCGATGACCTCGCGCAGTTGCTGCCGTCGGTCCATAAGCTCGAGTCTGGAGCACGTGCGCGATGTGCGCCACGCGAGGCCGACTGCATGTGAGACTCGACGCATGTCCACCGTCCTGCTCGTGATCGATGTTCAGAACGACGTGGTCGCAGCGGCCCACCGCCGCGATGAGGTGGTTGCCACCATCGCCGGCCTCGTCGACCAGGCCCGTGCCCACGCCGTCCCGGTCGTGTGGGTGCAGCACGAGGATCCCTGGCTGCGACCAGGCACACCCGACTGGCAGATCGTGGCGCAGTTGCGGCCGCTCCCGGACGAAGCCCGCATCCACAAGCGGTACCGCAGTTCTTTTGAGCAGACCGACCTCGCCCAGACCCTGGAAGATGCCGATGAACTCATCGTCTGCGGGGCGCAGACGAACTACTGCATCCGGCACACGGTTCACGCCGCGCTCGACCGTGGCTACAACGTGACGCTGATCGGTGACGCGCACACGACCGACGGCAGCAACGCCGCGAGCGTGATTGCCGAACAGAACGAAAATCTGCAGCGCTACGAACTGCCTGGGCGTCGGTGCCACGTGGTGGCCGCCGAGGATGTGGACTGGAACACATCTTTCACATGACCTGACCTCGGGTGGCGTCGGCAGAGACGTCCTTCGATCGAGCTTGCGGGTCCCGCGACCAATACGATCAAGGCGACTGAAGGGGCGAAAATGTGGGCCGACATCGACGACTTCGGGGAGCTGCGGCAATGGCGCCTGGCTCCTTTGTCGCTGTTGTTCTTCATCGGCCTGTCGGTATACCTCACTCCTGGTAATCCCGCTGTCGTCTCCGGGTGCAGCCTCGGCTTCGGATTTGCAGTCGGGATGGCCCTGGTGCTGCCACGCCGGCTGTGGCCATGGCTGGCCCTGACCTATCTGGTCGCGGTCACGGCCTTCGGGGCGATCGCCGGCCGCGGCGTCAGCACCGCCATCGCATCGGGTGTCGGCATGACGGCGATCCTGCTTCTGCTCGCCGAGATCGGACGCCGCATCGGCCTGCGACGCCTGGCAGTCCCGGCAGACGCCCTCAAGCTCATAGCCGTGGCAGCCATATCGGGAGTGCTCGTCCCGCTACTGACGGTGCTCAATGCGACGATCGTCGGTCGCGGGAACGACCTCTTCGCGGTGCTCCCGCAGACCACCCTCACCGCCGTGACGGGCATCCTGCTCACCGGCGCATTGGTGCTGGCCTACCAACCGGGCGTCTACGTCGTGCACGGCCACCGGCGCCAGCTCGAGTTGTTCGTCGTGACCGCCGTGTCGGTCTTCTGGCTGATCGGGATCGGCTTCATGGACGCCCAAACCGTCGCCGGCACCAGCCCGCTGTTCCTGCTGGTGATGACACTGGGCTGGTTGGGTCTACGCTTCGGTCCGGCCCTGGCCAGCGTGGGGCTGGTCACCAGCAGCGTCTTCATCAGCCTCGGGGTGCTGCATAGAGCTAGCGCGTTCGTGACGACCAGCTCGAACCTGATCGACGCGATCGTCGCCAGTCAGATCTACATGGCGGTGCTCGCCGGTGGCGTCCTGATGCTGGCTGTCTATGCCGACCACAGCCGCGACCAGGACACGGCCTCGCGGCGCAGCGCACAGCTGCTGTCCAGCGCCGCCGACAGCGCGGCCACTCAGGTATTCATCAAGCGTTACGACCCCAAGACCGACCGCTTCAGCTACACGGAGGTCAACGAGAACTTCGCCGCCGATCTGGGCTTGTCACCGGCTGAGGTGATCGGACACAGCGACGAGGACCTGCACACACCCGAGGCCGCCAGTCGGTTCCATGCCCAAGACGTGTCGGTGATGAGCAGTGGTGAACGGCAGCGTTTCGAGAGCAGCGCCTTGGTGAAGGGCCGGCGGATCTCCTACTTCGTCAGCAAGTTCCCCGTCTACGACCGCGACGGGTCCGTCATCGGGGTGGGAGGCGTCAGCTTGGACCGGACCGCCGAGCGGGCGCGGACCGCCCTGCTTCAGCAAGTGTTCACGCGATCCCCGGTACCCACGGCGCGGCTGGCCTGGCGAGGGTCCGAGGTCGGTGAGGTCCTTGAGGCAAACGATGCCTTCGCCGCGCTCGTGGGCGTGCCGGCGGCCGACATCGTGGGGCGGGATCTGCGGTTCCTGAACATCAGCCCGACGGACTTGGGTGCCCTTGCTCCGGCCACGACGGTGCGCGGGGAAGTCAGGCTGCGCCGCCACGACGCAGTGGAACTCACGGTCGTGGCGACCTCGACGGTGGTCGGCACCGACGATGTCGATGAGCCGTTCGCGCTGGTCATCTTCGAGGACGTCACCGCGACCCGGGCGGCGCAGGCGGGCCTGGTGCACCGGGCGACCCACGATCCCCTCACCGACCTGTTGAACCGGCAGGCACTGGTCGAACGCCTGGCGGCGCGCACCGTGGGCTCGGGCAACGTGCCTCGCGGAACTGCCCTGTGGTGTTGCGACATCGACGGCTTCAAGCAGTTCAATGACAGCCTCGGCCACGACACCGGTGACCGCGTGCTGCTCGCGATGGCCGATCGCGTGCGGGCGGCGGTGGGCCAGGAGGACACGGTGGGCAGGCTGGGCGCCGACGAGTTCGTAGTCGTCAGCGGGCGCCCTCTGACCGAATCTGAAGCCGTCGACATGGCCGCTCGCATCCGCGACGCCGTGCGGCAGCCGTTGGAGATGGACGGCCGCACGCACAGTCTGCAGGTCAGCGTCGGGGTGGCCGTGAGTTCCGGTGACGGCGGGGCGCAGGAGTTGCTGCGGCAGGCCGACGTCGCCCTGACCCGCGCGAAGGATCTGGGCCGCGACCGTGTCGAGGTGTACCTCCCTGATCTGGATCGCCGGGTGCAGCTGCGGGTGGCCATGCGCGAGACCTTGGTGAAGGGTCTGGCCGAGAACCGCATCGAGGTGCATGCGCAACCCGTAGTGGATGTGGCCACCGGACGGACCACGGGCGCCGAGGCGCTGGTGCGACTGCGCGACCTCGATGGCACCGTGCTGCCCCCCGCCGCGTTCATTCCCGTGGCCGAGGAGAGCGGGCTGATCGTGCCGCTGGGTCTGCGCGTGCTCGACCTGGCGCTGGCCCTGTGCGCACGCTGGAGCGAACGGGAGACGCCGCTGGAGATTGCTGTCAACGTCTCACCTCGCCAGTTGGAGAATCCGGAGTTTGTGGCCACTGTGGCTACGCTGCTGCAGATCCATCAGGTGCCCCCGCATCGGCTGGTACTCGAAGTCACCGAGAGCACGGTCGTGGATGCCGCCGGGCCCACCCTGGACGTGCTGCACTCGCTGCGGGCAACCGGAGTCCACGTGGCGATCGACGACTTCGGCACCGGCTACTCGAGCCTGGCGTCGCTGCGCGACCTGCCTGCCGACATCGTGAAGATCGACCGCTCGTTCGTCTCTGGTCTCTGCGTGGATGAGGGGGACGAAGCGATCGTGCGGGCGGTCCTGGCCATGGCCCATGCCACCTCCCGCGCCGTCGTCGCCGAGGGCGTGGAGACCGCCGAGCAGGCCCAGCGCCTGGTCGAGCTCAACTGCGATCGGGTGCAGGGTTACTACTTCTCCCGGCCGCTCCCGCCCATCGACTTCGACCCGGGGCGCGTCTTCACGATCACGCCTGCGGCCAGCGATCCGCTGGACAGCGAACGGTCCCACCAGCCGTAGGGTGACCAGGGTGAAGGCACAACAGATCAGCGAACTGTCCGGTCCCGCAGCGATGTCGAGTGCGGACGTCCCCGAGCCCAGCGGACCGGTGCTCATCGACGTGCACTACGCCGGCGTCAGCTTCCCCGATGTCCTGCTCACCCGCGGGCTCTACCAGATAAAACCTCCCCTGCCTTTCATCCCGGGCAGCGAGGTCTCCGGAGTGGTGCGCGCCGATGGCAACGGTTTCCAGGCCGGTGACCGCGTGGCCGCGTTCCCCGGTCTGGGAGGTTTCGCGCAGACGGTTGCTGCCGACCCGCGGATGGTCTTCCGCTTGCCAGACTCGTTCGCGTTGCAGGCAGCGGCCGCACTGCCCATGAACTACTTCACCGTGCACTTCGCGCTGCAACGCCGTGCGCATCTGCGCCCCGGCCAGACGGTCCTGGTCCATGGTGCGGCCGGCGGGGTCGGCACCGCAGCCATCCAGGTGGCGAAGGCGCTCGGCGCGCATGTGATCGCGGTGGTGTCCAGCGAGGCCAAGCAGGAGACGGCCCGCCGGGCCGGCGCCGACGAGGTGGTGCTGGCGCAGGGGTTCCGGCAGACCGTGGGCCAGCGCGTCGATGTGGTGGTGGACCCGGTCGGCGGGGACCGGTTCACCGACTCCTTGCGCTGCCTGGCACCCGAGGGGCAACTGCTGGTGATCGGCTTCACCGCCGGCGAGATCCCCACGGTGAAGGTCAACCGGCTGCTGCTGAACAACATCAGCGTCGTCGGCGTCGGCTGGGGGGCGTTCTGGCTGGCCAGGCCCGAGTACCTGCAGGAGCAGTGGCAAGAGCTGCTGCCCCTGCTGGATGCCGTCGACCCCGTGATCGACGCCATCCACGACCTCGACGACGCCCCGGCGGCATTGACCGCGCTGGACGAGCGCCGAGTTCACGGCAAAGTGCTGCTGCAGGTCCGGTAGCCCTACATCAGGAACCGTTCCCACACCCGGTGGGCGCCCATCAGGGAACGGACCTGCTCGAACGTTTCCACCCCGCTGTCGGCGGTCACCACACCCTGACCGCCCAGCACCCCGACGGCCGTCAGCACCTCGGCCCCCGGACCCCAGGCACCGATCACCTTGGCGTGTCGCCAGCTTTCCTGCACAAGGAGTTCGACGCGCGGATCCATCGGACCGTCGCCCGCGCCCGACTTCTCGTCGCGCAGCGCAAGGGCATCCGGTGCGGGTACCGGGAAGGACCCCACCAGCAGCACGTCGAACTCCACCGACCGCGCCGTGGCGAAGGACCGCTGGACGGCCACGTTGCCCACCATCCCGCCATGCGCGGCG
>JAKOZM010000390.1 GCA_029779995.1 Actinomycetes bacterium | reverse complement strand
ACATGGCGGCTGTGTGGCAGGACATGTTCCCGGTAGAGGCGGGCCGGCAGGTTGCCCGCCCACGAGTCGAAGAGCTGGATGGCGCTGGCGCCGCTGAGGATCTGGGTGCGCAGAAAGGCCGCCGCCAGATCAGCCAGACGGCTGGCGATGGCAGCGAAGGTATCCGGGTCTCGCAGGATCATGGCCTTGGTTTTGGGAAGGTCGCGGGAGGGTCCGCCTTCGATCAGGTAGGACGCAACGGTGAACGGGGCACCCGCGAAGCCGATCAACGGTGTGCTGCCCAACTCCCCCACCGTGGCCCGCACCCCGGCTGCCACGTCCTCGAACATCTGCGGATCGGGCGCTGGCAGGCGCGCCACGTCGGAAGCCTGGGTGAACGGTTGCGCTACCACTGGCCCGACCCCGGGCTTGATCTCGACATCCACCCCGGCGCACTTGACGGGCACCACGATGTCGCTGAAGAAGATCGCGGCATCCACGCCGTGCCTACGCACCGGTTGCAGGGTGATCTCGGCGGCCAGATCCGGCGTCAGGCATGCCTGCAGCATGGGGATGCCCTCGCGCAGTTTGCGGTACTCGGGCAAAGACCGCCCCGCTTGTCGCATGAACCACACCGGGGGTCGATCGACAGCTGCCCCCCGCATGGTGCGCAGAAGGCGGGAGTCAGAGGTCAGCGAGGCGTTCCAGGGGTGTTCAGCGGGCAGGCTCACCTTCCGATCGTGGCATGGCCTCGCCGGGGCTGCAGCGACGCCTCCCGACCCTCGTGGCGTGCGGGGCGAATCGCACTGCGCCGGACGTGGGACACGCCCCGTGCTCCGGGCTCCTTCCCCCACCGCCGCGACCTACGATGGAAGGCGTGAGCGCAGCCGATGAGTTCGCGGAGGCGGTCGACGCACTGGGTCAATGGAACGTCCGTCCGGAGATCGAGATCAGTGAGGCACCGGCCCCAACACGGCTTGCGCCCCACGCCTACGCCTGCACGGCCGACATTGGTGATCCCGAGATCGGCACCGGCCGCTTCGTACTGTTGCATGATCCGTCCCGCCCAACGTCGTGGGAGTCTGACACCCGGGTGGTGGCCTACGTCGAAGCGGACATCGACGCGGAGATGGCCGAGGACCAACTGCTGACCGATGTCGGGTGGACCTGGCTGCAAGAGGCGCTCACAGGCGCCGAGGTGCCATTCGACGCCCTCGGGGGCACGGTGACGGCGGTGCGGTCGACCTCCTACGAGGCGCTTTCAGCGCGCGGGCATGAGGCCACAGTCCAGATCCGTGCCTCGTGGTCACCTCGTGCGGTGCGTGATGTCCCCGGACATTTCCAGGCGTGGCTGTCGCTGATGGAGCTGTGCGCCGGCCTGCCCCCGTACTACCCCGGAGTCACTCGAATAGGTGATGTTTAGCGCTGCGGAAGTGGCGCGTTCAAGTTTCTGCCCACGCGTGTCGATGCCCCTGATGAAAGCCAGTGAAGGGAGTCGCACCGTGACTAGTTACGTCGTTGTACCTGAAACGGCACAGCGGGAGTCCGTGCGCACCACCACGACTGCTGTGGTGTGCGGGTCCGCGAACAAGGTTCGCGGCCTGGCCGGATCCCCGGCGTTGACCGGTTCTCGTACCACCATGTTGACCACGGCCGCCGCCATCCGGGAATACGCCGACCGGCACGCGCCAGCCGACATCTGCGTGATCGTGACCCCGCTGCCCGATGGTCCGGCCGTACCCCTGATCCGGATGCTGCGCACCCGGGGCTGGCAGAAGGTCATCGTGCTCAGCGGCAAGGCTGATGCCAGGGCCATCCACGCGACCGTGGGCGCCGGCGTTCGCAGCGTCATCGTGCATCAGCAACCAGAGCCGAGCCCGGCCTCGACACCGCCGCACACCGGGGGCCTGCTCAGTGAACGTGAGCTCGAGGTCTTGCGGATGGTGGCCGATGGTCAGACCAACCGTGCCGTTGGCGAGCACCTCGGTCTGTCTTCGCTGACAGTCAAGTCGCACCTTGCGCGGATCGCACGCAAGATGGGCTGCGGTGACCGCGCGGAGATGGTCGCCACATCGATCCGCAACGGATACATCGCCTGACAATCCACGATCCTGGCGGCAGTGGCGCCTAGGTTAATCCTGTGAGCCACGAGTTGCACTGGGATGCCGCGCTGCCCGACGTGGTGGCCACGGCGGCGGAACTCGAACAGGCCGCTCGGGATCTGCGCGGTGGCGAGGGGCCATTGGGTGTCGACGCCGAGCGAGCGGGCAGCTACCGATACTCCCAGCGGGCGTACCTTGTGCAGGTCTACCGGCGCAATGCCCCCGTCCTGCTGCTCGACCCGATCGGCATCGCCGACTTCAGCCCCCTCGCCGAGGTGCTGGGGGCCGAGCAGTGGGTGATGCAGGCCGCGCACAACGACCTCGACTGTCTGGCTGAGATCGGTCTGGTGCCCCCCGATCTGTTCGATACCGAGATCGCCGGGCAGTTGCTCGGTCTGGAGCGGGTCGGCCTGGCCTCCCTCGTGGAGACGCAGTTGGGGTACGCCATGCGCAAGGGTCACGGCCAAGCGGACTGGTCGCGGCGGCCCTTGCGACGCAGTTGGCTCGAATACGCCGTACTCGACGTGTCCCTGCTGCCGGACCTTGAGGAAGAGCTGGCCGAAAAACTCGCCGAAGCCGGCAAGACGCAGTGGGCGCGCGAGGAGTTCACCCATCAGATGCGCCAGCGACCGGCGCCGGACCCGCAGATACGGTGGCTGCGCACGAACGGGGCAGGCAAGTTGCGTACCAATGCGCAGCGAGGCGCACTGCGAGCCCTGTGGTTCCATCGCGACGAGATCGCCAGCAAACGGGACGTGGCCGTACACCGCATCGCACGCGACCCGGTTCTGGTGGAGATGGCCAAGGCATTGCCCACCACAGCCAGTCAACTCGCCGCTCTGCCCGACATCCCCCGTCCCGTCGTCGCCCAAGCCGGCAAGTGGCTGCGGGTGATCGAACGCGGGGCCGCTGACCCCGTTCCGCTGCCGGACCGACCTGAGGGCCCCCCGCAACGGTCTTTGCGGGCGTGGGAGAACCGCGATCCTGAGGCAGCCAAGCGGTGGACGGCCCTGCGGGAGGCTCTGGCAGCACGCGCCGACGAACTGCAGGTGTGGCCGCAGACTCTGCTGACCCCGGATGTGCTGGCGGATCTGGCCTGGGCGCCTCCGCCGGATCCCCGCGCCCGGCTCAGCGAACTCGGGGCCAGGCCTTGGCAGATCGAACACACCCTGGACCTGTTCGGCGGCTGAGCGGGCAGCGACCGGCGCACCCTGGCTGGCCTGCTGCCAGCAATTCGACAGTTGGTGCTAAGACACGCCGTGGCAAATCGCACCTTGTGCCCATTCGCTATCGGCAACCACCCGCTTGGGTGCCTGATCGGGCGATTCTCACCCCGGACTCGACCATTTATTACTCGCCAGTAACATGGAGAGAACATTTATCCCCTGGAGGTCCGTATGGCACAGGCAGGTCGCAACGTCGTATTCGTCGATGGGGTGCGAACTCCGTTCGGCAAGTCCGGGCCCAAGGGCCTCTATGCCGAAACCCGAGCCGACGATCTGGTCGTACGGGTGATGCGCGAGTTGCTGCGGCGCAACCCC
>JAKOZM010000387.1 GCA_029779995.1 Actinomycetes bacterium | reverse complement strand
GGCCGTCATCCCGATGAGCCTGGCCATGATCGCCGTAGCCGGTCTGTCGGCCAAGATGGTCGTGTCGCGGGGTTCGCGGGTGACGTTGTTGGTGGGCTACGCGTGCATCGCGGCGGGGTTCGTGGCGATGCTCGTGCTGTGGACCGAGGACACGAAATACTGGGCGATCGCGATGGCCTACATGTTCGTCGGGCTCGGCGTGGGTTTTGCGGGCACGCCTGCTTCGCACACGCTGACCGCGTCGGTGCCGGTGAAACGTGCCGGTATGGCCTCGGGGACCGCCGACCTGCAGCGCGACCTCGGTGGCGCGGTCATGCAGTCGATCCTGGGGGTCCTGCTCACGCTCGGATACGCCACCGCGATGGCCAAGGCGGTGGCCGCCTCGCCACAGGCGACCCAGGTGACGGATGCGACCACGACCCAATTGCAGAAGTCGTTCTCGAGTGCCGAGGCCCTGGCCGAGCAGTATCCGCAGTATGCCGATGCCATCGAGGAGGCTGCCCGGGCGGCCTTCCTACAAGGTGCGAACTGGGCGTATGCGGCCGGCATCCTGGCGATGGCCCTCGGGGCAGCCGTGACGTTGCTGCGCTACCCGAAGCATGACGGTGAGAAGGCCGACCTCGCCGAATACGCCAAACAGGACGCGGTGCAGACGCCAGTTGGGTGATTGGGTCACTTCAGCGCAGACATCAACTTCGCTGCGGGCCTAGACTCAAAGGGTGTCGTGGGAAGTGACCCCCGGAGGGATCGCCTCGATCATCGCGGCGGCCTTCATGGTCGGGGCGCTGGTCGTGGTCTGGCCGCGCCGGCGGGCGGTCGGCGGCATGCCGTTGACTGGCCTGCTCATCGCGATGCTCTGGTGGACGATGACCACGGCGCTGGAATCCATGGCTGTTGGCGTCAACGCGAAGGTGACGCTGGCGGCGTTGAGCTACCTCGGTTCGGCCAGCGTGTCGGTCTTCTTCTTCCTCTTCTGCGTGGCGTACACGGAGAGCGACGGCTGGCTGCCGCGGCCGCGCTGGCTGCTGTGGGTGGTGCCCGTCCTCAGCGTGACGGCCGCCTGCACGAACTCCTGGCATCACGAGTTGTGGACCGGTTTTGTGCTCGAACCCGGCAACGCCATGTTGTACCTGCACGGGCCGATCTTCTGGCTGATGATCGGGTACAGCTACGTGCTGTTGCTGCTCGGCGTGCTCGTCGTGATCCTGGCGTTCGGCCGCCATGATCGCGCCTATCGCGGCCAGTTCGGGTCGGTGCTGATCTTCGCCCTGTTCCCGGTCATCGGCTCGTTGATCTATGTGGCGGGGCTCAGTCCGGTGCCCGGGCTCGACCCGACGCCGATCCTGTTCTCCGTGACGGCTGTCGGCCTGGCGTGGGCGCTGCTGCGGCAGGGGCTGCTGACGGTCGTGCCGATCGCCCAGGAGACGGTGCTGCACAACCTGCACGACGGGGTGCTGGTCCTGGATTCCGCCTACCGGATCGCGATGGTGAACCGCACGTGCCTGCGCTGGCTCGGGTTGCACGACGCGTTGGTGGGCAAGCCCGCCACCGAGGTGCTGCGGCCCTGGCCGGCGCTGATCCGCGCGATCAACGGCGAGATTGACGATCAGGAGCTGCTGATCGACCACCCGGTGGCGCGATATGTGGACATGCGGCGGGCGGTCGTCACCGATGAGCGTGGCCGGCAGCGCGGGCAGGTGCTGGTGCTGCGCGACGTCGACGATCTGCGCCGGGCCGACATGGAACTGCGCGAGGCGAACGCGCAACTCACCACGCAGCTGGCGACGATTCAGAGCCTGCAGGAGGGGTTGCGGGAGCAGGCGTTGCGCGATCCGCTGACGGGGTTGTACAACCGGCGCTACCTGGAGGAGACGGTCGGTCGGGAGTTGGCGCGCGCGCAGCGCAACCACGAGTCGCTGTGCCTGTTGATGATCGACATGGACCATTTCAAGACGCTCAACGATGAGCACGGGCATGCTGCGGGTGACCAGGTCCTGCGGTGGTTCGGCGACCTGATTCGCACCAAACTGCGACCCGGCGACATCGCCTGCCGTTACGGCGGCGAGGAGTTCGTGCTGATCATGCCGACGGTCACGCTGGCTGGTGGTGTTGCGCGCGCCGATGAGATCCGGGAGGCCTTTGGGCATCTGGTGGCCACCGCGTCGAACAACCAGTTCGGTGAG
>JAKOZM010000345.1 GCA_029779995.1 Actinomycetes bacterium | reverse complement strand
GGAGGAACCGACCCTTGGAGCGGAGCTGCGCGCCGAATTGGCCAGTGCCGACCGGGTCGACCTGCTGTGCGCGTTCATCAAGTGGCACGGCCTGCGCGTCATTGAGGAGCAGTTGCTCGAACTGCGCGACCGGGGGGTGCCGTTCCGGGTCATCACCACCACCTACATGGGTGCCACCGAACGCCGAGCGTTGGACGAACTGGTCAAGCGCTTCAACGCCGAGGTCCGGATCGCCTACGAGGAGAAGTCCACACGTCTTCACGCGAAGGCCTGGCTCTTCCGGCGGCATTCCGGGTTCGACACAGCGTTTGTCGGCAGCTCCAACCTCTCCCGGTCGGCCCTGGTCGACGGCCTGGAGTGGAACGTGCGCTTGTCTGGGATCGCGACCCCACAACTCATCCGCAAGTTCGCCGCCACCTTTGACACCTACTGGTCCGATCCAGCGTTCACTGGCTATGACCCGGCCGCCAACGGTGAACTTCTTGAGCGTGCTCTGCGGCGTGCGGGTGGCTCCGGCAGCAGCGGCGCCCGCATCAGCCTTTCCGGTCTGGAGGTGCGTCCTTTTCCGCATCAGGAGCAGATCCTGGAGGCGCTGGAGACCGAACGCCGCATCCACGATCGGCACCGTAACCTCGTCGTGGCGGCCACCGGAACAGGCAAGACAGTGGTCGCCGCGCTGGATTACAAGCGTCTTGCCGCTGACCCCACGCGCCGGCCTCGCCTGCTGTTCGTCGCGCACCGCAAGGAGATGCTCGAACAATCCCTGCACACGTATCGCGAAGTGCTCGCCGATGCGAACTTCGGCGAGAGCTACGTGGGTGGTGCCCGTCCGGAACGGTGGCAGCACATCTTCGCCAGCATCCAGTCGCTGTCCTCCTACGGCGTCGAACGAGTACCTCCGGACCACTTCGACGTTGTGGTCGTAGACGAGTTCCACCACGCGGAAGCAGCCACCTACCGGCGGCTGCTGGACCGTCTGCGGCCCCGCGAGCTTCTCGGCCTGACAGCCACGCCGGAGCGAGCTGACGGCACCGACGTCCGCTCCTTCTTCGGTGATCGCACAGCGTTCGAACAGCGCCTGTGGGATGCCTTGGCTGACGATCTGCTGGTCCCATTCCACTACTTCGGGGTTGCGGACGGGGTCGACCTCAGCGGCATCGAATGGAAGCGCGGGGCGTACGACACGGCGGGCCTGGACCGCGTCTACACCGGCAACGATGCCCGCGCGGCCAAGGTGCTCAGGGAGCTGCGGGACAAGGTCACCGACGTGCACCGCATGCGCGCTCTTGGGTTCTGCGTTTCCGTCGCGCACGCGCAGTACATGGCCCGGGTGTTCCGGCAGGCGGGAATCCCCGCCGTGTCCGTGTCCGGGCAGACCTCCGATTCGGCCCGCGCCGAGGCGCTCGAGGACCTGCGGCAGATGAGGGTCAATGTGCTCTTCGCGGCGGACCTGTTCAATGAGGGCCTCGACATTTCGCAGGTGGACACAGCCCTGTTCCTGCGACCCACGCAAAGCGCCGCTTTGTTCTTGCAGCAACTCGGGCGCGGCCTGCGCCGCTCGCAGGGCAAGGCGGTTCTGACCGTGCTGGACTTCATCGGCCAGCAGCGCCGCGAGTTCCGCTTCGACGTGCGCTACCGCGGGCTGCTGGGTGTTGGACGCAAGACGTTGGAACGCCAGATCGAGCAGGGTTTCCCCTTCCTGCCCTCCGGTTCGCAAATCGTGTTGGATCGGGTGGCGCAGAAGACCGTCCTGGACAACGTCCGCCAGCAATTGCGGTGGACGGGCAAGAGTCTGGCTGCTGAGCTGCGCTCATACGGCGACGTGTCGTTGGCGCAGTTCTTGGCTGAGTCCGGCCGCGATCTCGAGGACGTCTACCGGGTCGGCTCGTGGACCTCGCTGCGTCGGGCGGCCGGGCTGACAACGCCCGCCGGCGGTGCAGCCGAGCCGGCATTATTGAAACGGGCAAAGACGCTGGCCCATGTGGACGATCCCGAACGTGCGCACCTGTATGCGCAACTCACCGCATCCGAGGCGCCGCACTACGACGATCTCAGCGCCCGTGACCAGCGATTGGCCCGGATGCTCTTCTTCACGCTGTGGCCCGATCGGGGTGGCTTCGCGTCTTATGAGGAAGGGTTGGGTTTCCTGCGGATGCACCCGGGCGTCTGCGCGGAATTGCGGGAACTGCTCGCTCTGACCAGTGACCGTGCGCGCCACACCCCGCAATCGCTGGGCGAGGGGCTGCAAGCGGTGCCCGTGTTCAGTCACGCGCGTTATCGCCGGGAGGAGATCCTGGCCGCCCTCGATTGGGCCTCCCTGACCCGATCAGCCCGGGGCCATGCGACGGGCGTCGTCTGGGCGGAGCAGACACGCACGGACGCACTGCTGGTCAACTTGCGCAAGAGTGAGGCGGACTTCTCCCCGACGACGATGTACCGGGACTTCGCGATCTCACCCGATCGGTTCCACTGGGAGTCCCAGAACGCCACTCGCGTCGAATCGCCTGCCGGCCAGCGGTACGTGCATCATGAGCAACTGGACACCCGGGTGTTGCTGTTCGTGCGCGAACGACCGCAGGACGAACTGGGGGCGCTGCCGTTCATGTGCCTGGGGCCACTGGCGTACGAGGAGCACCGCGGCGAACGGCCGATCGCGATCACGTGGCGGCTGAAGCGCCGGATGCCGGGTGAGGTCTTCAGCGTCGCGTCGGTGGTCGCACGCTGACCCGGACGTTCAGCCTACAAATGCCGTGATGGCTTCGGCGATCTCGGCCGCGTGGGTCTTCTGCACGTTGTGGCCACCATTGGGGAACTCCAGGCGCGGGCCGGCCGGCACGGCATCGGCGAGCGCTCGGAACGTGCCGGTGGGAATCACCGGATCGTCGGTGGCCCAGACCACCATCGTTGGGGCCCGCATGCCAGCGAGGTTGGCTCGGTGCTGGCCAAAGTCAAAGGCCCCGGCATCGAGCAGAGCGAAGGCCCGCTCGTCGTCGGTCAAATACCGAGGGAATCCCTGCATCGAGTACAGCCGGCGAATGGCCGGTGCCAGCAGGGTTCGTACGGGTGCAAGCCGCAGCGGTTGGGCGAGCAGTTGCATGGGCGCGCGGACGAGGTGCGCGGTCAGCCCTGTCGAAGAGATCATGACGCAGGCCACGACGAGGTCCGGACGGTGCGTCGCGATGTGGGCGACGACGGCACCTCCCGCCGAGTGCCCTATGAGCACGACCTGCGAGAGGTCGAGGTGGCCGATCACCGCGCAGACGGCCGCAGCGCGGCCAGCGGTCGTCATCCCCGCCCACTTGGTTCTCGGCGAGGCACCGTAGCCAGGTGGGTCGACCCGGATAACTCGGTGGTGGCCGCTGAGGGCAGGCGCGAGCCAGCGGTAGTCCCGGCCGCTGCCAGGAAGACCGGGGATTGCGACGATCGTCACGTCGCCGGTGCCCTCATCGGTGTAGGCCAGGTCCCCGACGTATTGCACGCGGGGATCGCTGGGTCGCAGACTCGATGGCATAGGTCCACGGTAGGGCTTCGGCGCGGGACAATGAGACAACCGCCACTTCGTCCTCTCGAACGGTGCGAGCCACGATCGGCACCCAGTGCCTCGGCGAGACCGGGCGTATGCCGGCAGTAGGTGCGCCGCATCACCTCGTCGGCGGCCCGGATGGCCTGAGCTGCGGACCCCAGCGTGCAGGGCATTCGTGATGGACAGGAAGCAACCCCGGCGCTGGCTTCAACCAGATGTGCAGATGCTTCCACCAAGGAGGTCGCGGGGCCGGAATGTCAGCGATTGAACCATCCTCGCAACATGACCGATACGACTAGGCTGGAGTAGGACACCCATGCGGTGAGGAGACATCATGCCCCGAGAGCTTGAAGTTCCGGCAGCGATAGACCTGCCCGTCACAGCGACAGCTGGGGGGATTCCGGGGGACAACGCCCGCACCCGTCCTGATCACCCCATGTACCTGATCAGATCCGGTGACGGTTGGACCGACGTCACCGCGCGGGAGTTCAACGACCAGGTCCGTGCTGTTGCCAAGGGGTTGATCGCTCGCGGAGTCGAAGCCGGTGCCCCGGTCGCGATTCTGGCGTCCACCAGCTACGAGTGGGCCGTGCTTGACTTC
>JAKOZM010000571.1 GCA_029779995.1 Actinomycetes bacterium | reverse complement strand
AGTAGTTGCCGCCGCTGTAGCCGACGCCAGCCTCGGTCCAGCTCTGCGCGCGGTCGATGGTCTCGGCGCCCGACTGGGCCTGGGCCGAGGCAGGCGCCACGACACCGGCGATCACGGCAGCGATGCCGATCGCGAGGAGACGTCTATGCACGACGAACCCCTTTCGCGAGCGGGCAGACCGTCCCTTCCAGGGTAAGTCATATCGGTCACGGCAGACCGGGCCACGATGTAGCGATCGGGGGAACTTTGGATGGGCAGAACTCAACCGAACGGCCCTGGGCAGTGGCCGGAGTCAGGCGTAGCGTCGCACTGGAGGTTTATCATGCTCAGTGATCACACGCCCGCAGCCGTCGTCGCCACGAAAGATCTGCAGAGGGCACGCAGTTTCTATGAGGGGATGTTGGGCCTGGTGGGGGAGCCGTCCATGGAGGGCTTCTCGTACCGCGCCGGTGACGCCTCAATCTTCGTCTATCCGTCGCAGTTCGCCGGCACGAACCAGGCCACGGCTTTGAGTTTCGGGCTGCCCAGCGAGGTCTTCGATGAGGAGGTGGCCATCCTGCGCAACGCCGGAATCACATTCGACACCTTCGAGGCGGAGGGTCTGGCTTGGAGCGATGGTGTGGCCAGCGCCGAGGGGTTCAAAGCGGTCTGGTTCAGCGACCCGGACGGTAACGTCCTGAACATCACCAGTCAGGGCTAGTTCTCGCTGCCCCACCGCGTCAAGGCGTCGATGGGCTCCTTGAGTCGCAGTCCCCGCTCTGTCAGGGCGTAAGCGAGCACGTTGTGGGCCAACGGGATTCGATAGAGGATGCCGGCGGCCTGTAACTCACGCAGCCGGGTGGCCAGGATGTTCGTCGGAGCGCCAAGTTCGCGCTGCAGGTCGCCGTACCGCTTGGCGCCATCGAAGAGTTGGCGCACGATCAGCAGCGCCCACCGCTGGCCGACGAGGTCCAGCGCTGCGGCCAGGCCGTCCCCGCCGGGCGGGGTCACGACGTGGGCGGTCCGGCGGCATCCATCCAGAACGGTGCGAACTGGTTGCCGTCCGGGTCCTCGAACTGTCGCTGGTACATGAAGCCGTAGTCGGCCGTTTCCCCGATCTTCGCACCCGCGGCCTCGGCCTTCTCGACGAAGCTGTCCACGTCCGCCCGGGTCGGGAAGTCGAAGGCGAACGTGACCAGTGAGGTGGTGGCTGGGTCGCCGATCTCCTTGCTGCCGTCGCCCAGGCTCGCGTAGAACTCGCGGCGCAGCGCCATCAGGTACAGATCGTCCTCGAGGATGAAGCAGGCCGCGTTGTCGTCGCTGACGGTCTCATTGAGCTTCCAGCCGAGCGCAGTGAAGAAGGCCTTGGAGCGGTCCAGATCGGCGACTGGGAAGTTCGCGAAGAAGTTCATGAATGTGATACTTGCAAAGAGCAAGTGAGTCGTCAATGGAGACCGAGACCCCTGCATGACCACCCTGGATCCTGCGAGACTGTCGTCATGTTTGGACGCAAGAACTCCCCTAACGGCGCGCGGTTCCAGCTCAAGGAGAAGCTCTGGTCGATCGGCGACGACAGTTGGATCCTCGACGACGACGATCAGCGCATCTTCAAGGTCAACGGCAAGGCGCTGCGGATCAGGCGCACGCTGGTCATCGAACCGCGCGGCGGCGGTGAGTTGTACAAGATCCAGGAGCGCAAGTTGCGCATCAAGGACACGATGGTCATCGAGACGCCCGACGGGGCCACGGCAGCGACTGTCAAGCAAAAGCTGATCTCGCCGATCCGGCACCGGATGTTGGCCGAGTTGGCCGACGGGACCGAACTGGAGATCACCGGCAACATTCTGGATCACGAGTACGAGATCAAGAGCGGCAAACAGGAGGTCGCCACCGTCAGCAAGAAGTGGATCAGAGTGCGCGACACCTACGGCATCGAGATCCTGCCCGGGTACGACGAGGCGTTGATCCTGGCGATCGCTGTCTGCCTGGACAGCATGGTGGGCGACGACTGAGGCGAAGGGGGCAGCTGTGCCGTGATGCCTACCCGCGTGCGCTGAGCAACCGCGACCGGTAGGCCGCCTGCGCCTCGCGGTTGCCGCAGGTCGTACTGCAGAAGCGGCGCGAGCGGTTGCGCGACAGGTCCAGCACGAGGCCCTCGCAGTCACGGGCGTCGCAGGTCTGTAGGCGACCCATCTCGTCGGCCCGGATGAGGTCGATCATGGCCATCGCGGTCTCCACTTGCACCCGCTCGTGCATCGGCCGGTCCTCGGCGATCGCGTGGATATGCCAGTCAAGGTGGTCATGCCGGACAAGTTGGGGGACGGCCTGCTGGTCGGCCAGGATCGCATTGATCAGCGTCACCGCT
>JAKOZM010000260.1 GCA_029779995.1 Actinomycetes bacterium | reverse complement strand
GATCACACCGCCCCGGCCAGCGATGCGCCGGTGCGCGCAGACGATGCGGAGCACCAGCGATGATCGACCACGACAAAGCAGTGACGCGGTTGGCGGCGGCATGGCTGCTCTGGTATCCCGACGACGCGCTGTACGCACGGCTGCCGGACATCCGGATCGCCGTGGACGATCTCGGCAAAGGCCCGCGGGAGCCGCTGCAGGGGTTCCTCGGGTGGCTCAGCGAGACCGACCCGCTCGAGGCTGCGCGGGAATATGTCCAGACCTTCGACATGAAGCGCCGGGCGTGCCCGTATCTGACGTACTGGACGCACGGCGATACCCGCAACCGCGGCCTGGCGATCCTGCACTTCAAGCAGGCGTATCTCGCGGCGGGCTTCGACGCCGGCGACGCTGAGCTGGCAGACCACCTCGCCGTGGTGCTGGAGTTCGCGGCGATCGGGGACCGGCTCACCGGTGATGCCCTGCTGGCCGAGCACGTCGGTCCCATCGGGCTGCTGAAGTCGGCCCTGGAGAACATCGGCTCGCCGTACGCGCTGGTTGTGCAAGCGGTCGAGACGACGTTGCCGGAGGTCACGCCGGAGATCGCAGAGCGGATGGCAGCCATCGCGACTGCTGGGCCCCCGCAGGAACTCGTGGGCCTGGAGCCCTACACCATCGGAATGCAAGGAGTGCGCAGATGACCACCGCCGACATCCTCCTGTGGGCCGTGCTGCCCTACGTGACGATCGCGACGTTCGTCGTGGGACTGGTGTGGCGCTACCGCTACGACCGTTTCGGGTGGACGACCCGCTCGAGCCAGTTGTATGAGAAGCCCCTGATCAGGATCGCCTCGCCGATCTTCCACTTCGGCATCCTGGCGGTGCTGATGGGACACGTGGTCGGGCTGCTGATCCCCAAGGCGTGGACCGACGGCATCGGGGTGTCGCAGTCCACGTACCACTTCTTCGCGGTCACCCTCGGCGCGGTTGCCGGGGCGGCCACCCTGTTCGGCATCGTCATGCTCATCTACCGCCGGCGCACGGTGGGTCCGGTCTTCGCCGCCACGACGAAGAACGACAAGGTGATGTACGTCTTCCTCACCGCGGCCATCGTGCTTGGCCTGCTCGCCACCATGAGCGGGGCCGGCCTGCTGGGGGAGGAGCACAACTACCGTGAGGACGTCTCGGTCTGGTTCCGGTCCATCTTCTACTTCGACCCGCAGACACAGCTGATGGCCGGTGCACCGCTGGCGTTCAAGGTGCACGCCGTGGCCGGGATGGCGTTGTTCATGGTCTGGCCATTCACGCGGCTGGTTCACGCGTTCAGCGCGCCGGTGGGCTACGTGTTCCGCCCCTACATCGTCTACCGCGATCGGGGGGAGCACCCAGCAGGCAACCGCCCGCCCCGCCGGGGTTGGGAAAAGGTGGGATGAAACGGGTCAAATGCCCGCAGGACGGGCGGTTGAGGCACGGTGTCCGCTGTGCCGGTGCCGTCCTCCCGGCTGTCGAACGGTCTGCAAGCACTGTTGGTGTAAAGCGGCTCATGGCGGTTAGTCGACTATGTGGTCGCTGCACCGGGAGCCAGCAGGAGCTGTGGCGGACTTCTGTGGTGGATGGCCCCGCCGGTACGTCGCGCTCGCGGACCGGCCGGGCCCCCGGGGCAGCGATCACTCAATGAGCAGTACGACCACCGTACGGCGGGTGCGCCTGCAGATCCCCAATCAGCACGGCGCTTGGGCCTTCCTGCTCATCCCGCTGATTCTGGGGTTCGTGGTCGCGGGCTGGTCGCTTCCGGCCGGGCTGTTCGCCGTGGCCTGGGTCCTCGCCTACCCAGCGAGCTATTACCTGGGTCGGGCCGTCGTGATCCGGTGGCGGCGTGGCTCCTGGTCGCGGCTGGCGAAGCGGGAGTTGCGCTACGCCGTCCCCTGGATCGTGTTGGCGGCCGTGCCGTCGCTGGCCCTGGTCATCCTGCGGCCGTGGTTGCTCATCGTGGGCGTCGTGCTCGGTGGCCTCTGGTTCGTCAGTGTCTGGCTGACGCGCACCGGCCATGAACGGGGGGCCAGCAACGACCTGCTCCTGGTCACCCAGGCCGCACTGGCCGTGCCCCTGCTGTGGGCGATCGGTCGCGATGAATGGCCCAGTCAGGACGCCTGGCTCGCGGCGTTCATCTGTCTGGTGTTCTTCACCGGGTCGGTAATTCATGTCAAATCCCTGATCCGGGAGGCCGACGATCCGCGCTGGGCGCGGTTCTCGCGTGTCTACCATGTGGCTGCGCTGGGTATAGGACTACTGTCACCGTGGTTGCTGCTGCCCTTCGGGGTGGCCGCACTGCGGGCGTTCCTGGTACCGGCGGGCAGCCGCCCGGCGGTGGTGGGGGCGGTTGAGATCGTGGTGTCCGTGCTCGTGATTGTGGGGACCACGCTTGCTTTGAGGTAGAGGAGACGGACATGCTGACGCTTGCGCAAGCCCAGTTGAAGAACGCACGGACCAACGGATCCGGGCGCAGCTCGGCCACTGTCTACAAGGGCAATCGCCTGGCACACACCGTCGTTGCGCTGACCGAAGGCACGCAACTGTCCGAACACGAGAACCCAGGAGAGGCCACCGCCCAGGTACTCCTGGGCCGGCTGGAACTGCACTCCGGGCGGGACACGTGGGAGTGTGTGGCCGGCAATCTGCTGGTGATCCCCCCGGCGGTGCACAATATTCGCGCGATCAACGACTGCGCATTCCTGCTCACCGTCGTGCGCGCCGACTGATCTTCTTGGTTGCGGTCACCACCTCCGGGTACGTGACGAGTACCTGAAATGGAGGTGGCGTGTGCGAGTCCCCAAGCAGCGAGGCCCGGTGAGCGGCTGGGTTTGCGCGGTGATGCGTGGGCACAACGGCCCGGTTCCGGCGCTCGCTGCCGGATCGGTCATCAACGACGCGGACGTGCAGTTGGCGTTGTGGATGATCTATGAGTTGCACTACCGGGGCTTCGACGACGTCCCCGACGACGTCGAATGGACTCTTTCGCTGATCCAGTTGCGCAGGGACATCGAGGTGCGGTTTGAGGCTGAGTTGCGCGCCGCCACAGCGCCCCTGCCAACCGTCGAGGAGGACCTCGGCCAGCAAGTCCTGGACATCGCCGAAGCGGACCGCGGCCCCAGTTTGGCCCTGTTCCTTCAGCGCGAGGCCGACGCAGGGCAGATGTGTGATTATCTGCGGGAACGCAGCATCACCCAGCTCAAGGAGTCGGACCCGCACTCCTTCGTCCTGGGCCGGCTCGAGGGGTTGCCGAAGGTCGCCCTCGCTGAGTTGCAGTACGACGAGTACGGCGGCGGTCGCCTGGATCGGTTGCACGCGCGGCTGTATGCGCAGGCCCTGCAGGCCGCGGGGCTGGACCCGACATATGGCGCCTATATCGACCAGGTCAGCGCAGTGACTCTGGCCACCGCCAACGTGATGTCGATGTTCGCGATGAACCGCAGGTTCCGGGGAGCCTCGATGGGGCATCTCGCCGTGTTCGAGGCCACGAGTTCCGTGCCCTGCCGACGCATCGCCGCCGGACTGGACCGGCTGGGATTCCCCGCGGAAGTCGCGGTCTACTTCGAGGAACACATCGAGGCGGATGCGGTCCACGAGCAACTGGCGGCCCGCGACATCTGCGCACCGATGGCAGCCGATCACCCTCATCTGAGCCCCGACATCCTGTTCGGCGCTGCTGTCTGCCTGTACCTGGAAGGTCTGGCCGGCGCCGATCTGCTGACCCGTTGGCGCCCCGAGGCGCGGGTGGCCTCATGACGGCGCCCATCAGTGTGCGGCTGTGTCCCGACGGTCCCCTGCTCGTGCGCGGTGCGGATTCCGTGACCGACGACAGCGGCGTCGAGCATCTCGTGACCCGGCCAGTGGTCGCGCTGTGTACCTGTGGGAAGTCCCGGCGCAAACCGTGGTGCGACGCTACCCACAAGGCGATCCGCAAGCCATGACCGTCATGTTCGCGGGCCTGCGCATCGAGTACGACGAGTCCCTGTTGGTCCCCCGGGAATGGACCCGTGCCCAGTCGCGGTGGGCCTGGGAGCTGCTAGCTGATCTGCCTGCCGGGCCCGTGTTGGAGTTGTGCAGCGGTGCCGGCCATATCGGACTGCTGGCGACTGCGGGCACCGGTCGGCGACTGGTCTGCGTCGACACCAACCCCCGGGCGGCCGCCTACGCGCGGCGCAACGCCCAGGAGGCGGGAGTGACGATCGAGGCCAGGGTTGGGCGCGCCCGCGATGTCATCGGCACAGCAGAGCGCTTCCCGATGATCATCGCTGACCCGCCCTGGGTGACCAGCCGATCGACGGCCCTGTTCCCGGCTGACCCGCTGCATGCCATCGACGGTGGGGCCGATGGCCTGGCCGTGGTGCGGGAGTGTGTGGCCGCGATCACCGCGCATCTGGACGGGGTGGCATTGCTGCAACTGGCTCCGGGCGATGAGCAGGCCGACGCTGTTTGTAACATGCTCGCGGGCAGTCAGGTGAGAGCTGGTGAGTGCCGCCATTTTGAGCGCGGCACGTTGCTGCGCCTCGATACGCTCGACCCACATGCTGCGCAGAGCACCCTCTAGAATCCGTGGCATGAACTTCGAGAAGGTCGTGTTCGGCTTCTTCGTCGTTCTGGCGGCCACGCTGAATTTCGGCTTCTTCATAGGGCCCATCGACGACCCGCGCGTGCATAACGCGTTCGAGTTGTACTCGGCCGTCGTGATCAACCTGATCGCTCTGGTCATGAAGTTCGGGGACCGCACCCAGATCGGTGCGGTGCACCTGGCAACCAGCCTGGTCGCGTCGCTGCAGCTGGTCGCCGCCGGTGGACTGTGGGCGTTTTACAACAACATCTCCGAGGGGGCGGCGATGACTCCCGAGCAGATCTCCAGTGTCGTCTCGCTGTCCGGCGGAGCCCTGTTCGCCAATGTCATTTCCGTGACCTTGCTGGTGGTGGAGACCGTCTCCTTCCGGCGGCAGTAGATGTCGAGCCCCTCGCCCGTACGGCGGGTGTCTGCCGAGGGCCCGAGCACCACCGCGATCTTCCTGGTGCTGCGCAAGATGCGGGCACCGTTGATCGTGCTGATCAGCCTCTTCGCGATCAGCATTCTCGGCCTGACGATCGTGCCGGGACAGACGATCGAAGGTCAGGTCTGGCGGATGGACCCGTTCGAGGCCTTCTACTTCATGAGCTACACGGCGACCACGATCGGGTTCGGCGAGATCCCCTACCCCTTCAGCGCGGCGCAACGCGCCTGGGTAATCGTCACGATCTACCTGTCTGTCGTGGCCTGGGCATACGCGATCGGCTCCGTCCTGGCATTGCTGCAGGACCGTGGATTCCGGGAGGCGCTGGGCCTGCAGCGGTTCGAGCGGCAGGTCCGCCGGATGCGCGAACCGTTCCTGATCCTGTGCGGATTCGGCCAGGCCGGGGAAGTGGTCGCCCGGGCCCTGGACGCCACCGATCACCGGTTGGTCGTCGTCGACAGGGAGGGTACCCGCATCGAGGCGTTGGACCTGGCAGCGTTCCGCTCGGATGTGCCGGGGCTGTGCGGTGACGCCTCGGACCCCCATGAACTGCGCCGGGCCGGGCTGGATAGCCCGCATTGCGCCGGGGTCATCGCATTGACCAACGATGACCACGCGAACCTGGCGATCACGATGGCTACCGCCTTGCTGCGCCCGGAGCTGCCGGTGGTCTGCCGCACTTTGCAGGACGACCTCATCGACCGCATCAAGGCCTTCGGGGACCCCCTGATCGTGGATCCGTTCAACCTGTTCGGCGATGAACTGGTGGTGGCTCTGCGCGCTCCGGTGACCAACCGCTTGACCAGTTGGCTGACCAGCGATCAGGGCAGCCCGCTGCCGGTGCAGCTGGACATCCCACGCCATGGCCGGTGGGTGGTGGCCGGCTACGGACGGTTCGGCGGGCATCTGGCCGCCGACCTCGTCCGCAACGGCATCCCGGTCACCGTGATCGACAGCAAGGGCGGGACCGGTCAGGGCCTGGAGGTCATCACCGGGGATCCCACCTCGCCACAGGCGCTCGACGCTGCCGACCTCGACAACGCGGTGGCGTTCGCGGCGGCCACCGATCACGACATCACCAACCTGTCCCTGATCGTCTCGGCGACCAGCCGTAACCCCGGGCTGTTCACGGTGGCCCGGCACAACGACCCGACGAACGGGCCACTGTTCGACGCCCTGCACATCGACTCGGTGCTCATGCCGACCCGGCTGATCGCCCACGAGGTGCTGGCCCGGATCGGGGATCCGATGATGTGGCTGTTCGTGCAGAACGCCCAGCGCCGTGACGATGCCTGGGGTCAGCCCCTGCTGGATCGGCTGGTTGCGGTGTGTGGTGAACGCCGACCGGAGATCTGGACCGTCGAACTCACCGATCACGGGGCACCGTCCTTGATGGACCACATCGAGGCCGCTGACGTCACGGTCGCGCAGCTGCTCAAGGACCCTCAGGACCGGCAGCGGGACCTGGAGGCGGTCGTCCTGATGATCCGCCGCGGCCAGTCTGTGGTCATGGCGCCAGATGACACGCAGGTGCTGCAGGTCGGTGATCGCCTGCTCGTCGCGGGTAGAGGCTACGACCGGCGAAATCTCGACACGACGTTGTGTGTGCCGGCCGCCGCCGAGTACGTCATCACAGGTGCGCAGGTGGGTGCCTCCTGGATCTGGCGAACGCTGGCCGACCGATGAGTGTGCGGATCACGGGCCTGTTCAGCTACCCGCTGAAGTCCGGCGCGGCAGTGGCCCACACCGAGGCCGAGGTCGACGGTCGGGGTTTGGTGGGCGACCGGGAGTACATGGTCGTCGACGAGCAGGGCGTGTTCCTGACCCAGCGAGAGGCGCCGCTGCTGGCCCTGGTGCGACTGGCGTCCAATGAGGTGGTCGTGCCGGCCGGCCGGGCGCTGGTAGTGCCTGGGCGCGGGTGCCCGGTGACGGTGTGGGGGTACACCGGACCGGCTGTCGACTGTGGGGACAGCGCGGCCGAACTGCTCAGTGCTCATCTGGGGCGAGCCTGCCGGCTCGTGCGCACGCCGGCAGATCACGACCGGCGCAGCGACGACGGTCGCAGCGGCGTGGGTTTCGCCGACGGGTATCCGCTGCTGCTGATCAGTGAGGAGTCACTGGCCGATCTCAACGCCCGCCTGCCGGTGCCATTGCCGATGGACCGGTTTCGCCCCAACATCGTGGTGGCAGGTTGCGCCGCCTTCGCCGAGGACGGCTGGGAGTCGGTACTGCTCGGCGGAATCCCCGCAGAGGTGGTCAAACCGTGTCTGCGCTGCGCGATCACGCGGGTGGACCAGGAGACCGGAATCCGTGGCGACGGGGAACCGTTACGTACCCTCGGCACCTACCGCAAGGCCAAAGGCGGCGTGAGGTTCGGTCAGAACGTCGTGCACGGTGGGGTGGGGACGTTGCGGGTCGGCGACCGGGTCGAGGTCCTCAGTCTGCGGGCCAGCCCAACTGCACAAGCGTGAAGGGCTGCTGTGCGCCCCACGGTGTGGTGTGGATGCGCCGTTCCGCGCGTTCCAACCGGAGTTGCAGTACATCCGCGAGGTCGTCGGGGGTGTACCGCTGAACGGGGAACCCGCTGCAGGTCTCGGGGCCGTCGGGGGCGAAGGTGGCGATGATAGCGTGCCCGTCTCGGGCCAGTGAGGCGTGCAGATTCGCACGGTATCGGCTTTGATCAGCAGGGTCGACGAGGAAGTGGAAGGCCGCCCGGTCATGCCACAATGCGACGGGTACGTCGCTCACAAAGGACCGCACGTCGGCCACCACGATGTCGACACCTGCCCCAACGCGTTGCCGAGTGCGGTGCAGCGCAGCGATGGAGATGTCCACGGCCGTCAGGTTGCAGAAGCCCAGGGACAGCAGAGTGTCCACCATCATCGAGGACCCGGCGCCGATGTCCACGATCGGCGCCTCGGGCACCAGGTGCAGATCCCGGATGAAGTCGTCCCACACGGTGTGAGCCTCCTGCCACCAGGACACCGCATCCATCTCACGGGAGGTGTGAACACTCTCCCACTTC
>JAKOZM010000245.1 GCA_029779995.1 Actinomycetes bacterium | reverse complement strand
TGTCAGCTCCGGTCGAAAAGTGCGCTGCTGTGTCCGGTCGAAAAGTGAGCAGGTTACGGGTTCGAGTTTGCCTGACGGTCGGCGTCGACGGAAGGCAGTGACTCGATTGCGGTGTGTTTGATGCGGTAGCTGGTGCCTTTGAGGGCGATGACGTCGGCGTGGTGAACGATCCGATCGATCATGGCCGAGGCGATGGTGGCTTCACCGAACACTTCTCCCCACCGGGAGAACGGCAGGTTGGAGGTCAGAATGATCGACGACTTCTCGTATCGGCTGGAGACGAGTTGGAAGAACAGGTTGGCAGCTTCGGCATCGAAAGGGATGTAGCCGACTTCGTCGATCACGATCAGTCCGATCCGGCTGATCCTCTTGAGTTCTGTGTCGAGTCGCCCGAGTCGGTGGGCCTCGGCCAGCCGGGTGATCCACGCTGTTGCCGAGGCAAACCCGACACGATAGCCGGTATGGGCGGCAGCGACGGCCAGCGCCGTCGCGAGATGGGTTTTGCCGGTACCGGGCGGTCCGAGCAGAACGATGTTGTGGGCTTCGGCGAGCCAGCCACCGGCTTCGAGCCGGGCTATCTGTGCACGGTCGACTGCGGGCTGGGCGGTGAAGTCGAAGTCGGTGATCGTCTTGATCGACGGGAACCCGGCGCCTCGAATACGCAAACGGGCACCGGACTCGGCGCGAGCATTCGATTCCACCGCCAGCACTGCGGCCAGATAGTCCTCCAACGACCAGTCCGCGGCGCGAGCTTGCTCAGCGATCCGGGAATAGTTCTGAGCGATCCTCGGCGCTTTGAGAAGCCGGGACTGGTGAGCGATCAACTTGTCAGCATCAGAGGGTGCGCTCGGGCGTGTGGTCGGCATCAGGCAACCTCCCCAGTCCCGAAAACACGATCGTAGACACTGAGATCGGCGACCTGAACCTGCACGTCACCAGAGGTTGGTGGCCGCGAGTTGTAGTGCTCGCGTTGAGCTTTGGCCACTGTCACGTGATCAGGATCGGTGGTCAAACCGTCTGGTCCCCAATATCTTTGGTGCTCGGCAACCTTCCGCTGACCGCAGTGGGCCACAACCCGGTCCAGGTCAGCGGTCACAGTGATCATCCGCCCGATCACCTCTGGATTGACTGAGTAGGTCGACCCGGCGACCGCCACGTAGTAGTCCCGACCCAACCGGGTGGTGACCGATGTTCCGGTACCCGGCGCAATAGGCGGCAGCGGCGCCATCGATTTGCGGTCGATCAACAACTCCTCGACCGGCTTCTTCTTCGTCGTGCGGTGAATTCTGGTGTTCGCTCCGGCCAGCCACTCATGGATCTGGGTATTGAAATCCGTGGCAGAGGCGAAGGACCGTCCCGGCAGGAACGATGTCTCGAGATAGCCGTTCGCTCGTTCGACCACCCCTTTGGTTTCCGGATCATACGGACGGGCCTGGATCATCCTGGTACCTAGCGTGCCACAGAATCCGGCCACACCGGCTGCCAATTTGCGGCGTTGGCCGATACCTGATTCGTTGTCCCACAACAATGTACGAGGAACAGCACCGATCTGTTCGCCGAGTGCCCACCACATGCCGGCCAGCAGATCACCAGTGATCCGCGACGGAAGCATCACCGCGACGATGAACCGTGAATAGGCGGCGACCATCACCAACACCGGAAATGACCGCAACACTCCAGCCTGGTCGGGCACCAACTGGCCCGGGAACCACAAATCGCATTGCACCTGCTCACCCGGACGATGGACCAGACGGTCACACGGATCCGCGGGCGCATACTCGGGGCGGATACGTGCCACATTCTCGGCGAACCACGACCGGCCACCGGACCAGCCGACCCGTTCGGCGATCACCGTGGCCGGCATCGTCGGAAACCGAGTCAACAGTTCGCGAACAGCAGGCTCGATCTGTGCCCACCCCGACGACCGCGGACGCGGACGCTCGTAGCGCAGCGGCGCATCAGAGCGCACCGCCTTGGCCACCGTATTGCGGGACAACCCCAACTGCCGGGCGATCGCGGCTTGAGACAACCCCTCCGACCGGTGTAACTGACGAATCAACGCCCAGTCCTCCACAGTGATCACTCTCCAATCATTGGATGGTGCTCACTTTTCGACCGTACTCACCTGCTCACTTTTGGACCGGAGCCGACAAAAGTGCTCCCCGCGCGAGCGGGGATGATCCCCCGAGAGCGCGCAAGGTGTGGCCCAGGAACAGGTGCTCCCCGCGCGAGCGGGGATGATCCCCCGGCTTAGTGGGGTGCGGATGCTTGAATGCCGTGCTCCCCGCGCGAGCGGGGATGATCCCGAATGGGGGTGGCTCGACGAGCTTCCCGCTGAGTGCTCCCCGCGCGAGCGGGGATGATCCGTGGCCGAAGTCCTCGTCACCGCCCAGGCAGTCGTGCTCCCCGCGCGAGCGGGGATGATCCCGAGTGGTGCTCAGCGACCGCGCACCGGATCGTGTGCTCCCCGCGCGAGCGGGGATGATCCCGTGTCACTCATGATTCCCCCAATTCGACTGGCGTGCTCCCCGCGCGAGCGGGGACAGACGGATCAACCGTCGTCGAGTGCTCCCCGTGCGAGCGGGGATGATCCGGACACCGGGGACAACAAGACCAAGGAGGCGACGTGCTCCCCGCGCGAGCGGGGATGATCCCACCGGGGAAATGACGTTAGCCCATAGCCATGTGTGCTCCCCGCGCGAGCGGGGATGATTGAACCTCCCCAGTTTGAGTGGACACCTGTGATAGCGGGACGAAGGGTCCTGCTGGGAGGATGTCAGTATGTCCAGGACGCGTCGGTCGTTTACGCCTGAGTTCAAGGCGGAGGCTGCTCGTCGGGTGATTGACGGGGGCCGGCCGTCAGCGAGGTCGCACGTGAACTCAACCTGCATGAGAGTTTGTTGGGCAAATGGGTTCGCGCCGAACGGATGCGCGATGGTGTCGCCGACGAGGTGTGCAGCGCCCCACCCGATCGAGACTTGTCGGCTGGTGAGCGCGCGGAATTGACACGGCTGCGTGCCGAGCTCGCCGAGAAGGACCGCGACATCGCGTTCCTGAAAAAGTATCGGCGTACTTTGCGGCACAGCAACATCGGTGAGCAAGTTCGAGCTCATCGCCGCGGAGTGCGCCGACCACGAGATCACGGAACTGACTGACTTGCTGGGTGTTTCACGATCTGGCTACTACGCGTGGGCGGATCGGCAATGCCGCACCGAGTTGACGCCTCGTCAGCAGCGGCGCCGGGACCTGGAGGTGAAGATCCTCGCCCACTGGCAGGCATCGGTGCGCACCTATGGTTCGCCGCGGATCGCCGCTGACCTGCATGCCGAGGGTGTTGCGGTCTCGGAGAACACCGTCGCCAAGATCATGTCTGAGACGGGTATCGAGGGCATCAGCCCACGTACCTTCAAGGTGAAGACCATCGTGGTTGATCCGGCGGCGTCATTCCCTCCGGACAGGGTCGGGCGGGAATTCGACCAGGGCGGCACTGACCTGGTCTGGACCTCGGACATTACCTACCTGACCTGCGGTGAGGGGGACGCGTACCTGTGCGCGATCGGCGATGAACACTCGCGTCGGGTGCTGGGCTGGTCGCTGGCCGATCACATTGGCGGCTACCCGGTATTCACGCCTGAAGGATAGAAGACGTCGCCGCTGTCATAATCGTCGGCGGTCGCGACATGAACACCGAGTTCACCCGAGAGCGCTTCGGCCAAGCCTTTCGCATACTCGGCTCGATCGGCGACCGGCGCGATCGAGTCGTCTACCATCAGTCCGCCCATTCTCAGGTAGTACGGATCGCCGAACCTGCGATCCATCACATCAACATCGACGACACCAGGCATCGACCGCCAACCTAGATGGTTGATTCCTTGAAGGTGCCGTCGGCAACGAGGTAGGCGGAGGGCTTCAAGATCAATGTGTGACGAAAGAACTCGAAACCCTCCTGACTGAACTCTATGTCCTCATCGACGACCACGTCGTCGAACCCCGCTCGGGACGCGGCCGGCGCCCGCTGCTCTCCGATGCCGAACTGCTCACGCTCGCGGTAGCGCA
>JAKOZM010000238.1 GCA_029779995.1 Actinomycetes bacterium | reverse complement strand
AACTCGCGCTCCCGGTCTTCGGGGCCATCGTCACCAACTGCGACCTCGACCGCGGCCGGGCCAAGGGCATGTCCCGCTGGTGGCCGGGCGCCGGAACGTCGGGCGCGGGCACCCAACCCGACGACGCGGCATACCTGCACGTCTCCGCCGGGCTGGGGACGTCGCCGTTCGCGCCGGTCCGGTTCGCGTGCCGTCCCGAGGCGACGCTGCTGACCCTCACCCCTCGCGAGGGCTGAGATCGATTTCGGGGTATGCCGCCCGCTGGGCTATTCTCTGGTGGCTGCCCTGACGGGTGGTTGCCACGGGGTGTGGCGCAGCTTGGTAGCGCGCTTCGTTCGGGACGAAGAGGTCGCAGGTTCAAATCCTGTCACCCCGACCAGTTGGCTCTAGGGCCCTGACCTGCGGAAACGCGGTCAGGGCCCTTCTGCTTCTCCAGCCTCCGGGCATATGTGGGGCATAAGAGCACCGGCCGCGAACAGGTACGACCCCCGCGAGGCGGCAACCTCCGGGGGTCGGACGACAGCAATCTCGAGGTGCTGACGTGACGTCAATGGTAGCCGTGGACGCTCAGCCCGTGAAGGGCGTCGAGCTCCTGGCTGTCGCGTGTCCTGTCCCCTCGCGTCGTCGCGTGTGTCGCTCTGCCCTGGCGTTGGGCAGGCGGTGGTCCATGGCGTAGCCCTCGACGCTCGACGCGGCGCTGGACAGGGCCTCAGCCGCGACACCAAAACGATCGACGCCCCCGGTGACTGATCTTCAAGACCTCCGAACCGGCGCGGGTCGCCTGCAGTGCGGTTGTGGCCACACCTGCTGCGGGTTCGCGAACAGCCTGCTCCTCAGCCGAGGGCAGGCCGGACGGCGTGGGCTGGAATCAACGCGAGGTCGGCTCTTTGGGAGGGATTCCCAGAACTGTGCCTCTTGATGATCTACATCGCCCATAAGGCCGCCAGAGGGCCGACTAACGAACAGCGGAACTTACCCAACGTCGCGGGCGACGCCGCACCTGCATGTGACCCGCCGAAGGCGCGGAACGGTCGTTGCAAGCCGCCCCGCAGATACGGCTGTCGTGAACGAGCCGCGGGTGGAGCTGTTCCCGGCACTGGGCAGACGATGTGCACTGGCTGCAGCGACGGGTTGGAGACCCCAATGGTCGGAGGCCTCTTGTGCATCTCCACGCCGCCTCCGCAGTGCCGGTGGACATGGTCCTGTCCACGGCTGACCATCCCTTGGTGGAGGCGTCGTACTTCGTGGTGAACGACAGATTCGTGGCCGTCGACGAGTCGCTCGGCGGAAGTGAGACAACAACGAGGGCGGCTCCGCTGCCGACCTGCAACGACGGGCCGCCACGCAGGCGATGTCCACGGTGTGAATCGAGCACATTGCGATACTCGCCGGTCCCTGTCCCCGGGGTATGTCCGCTGGCTCAGGGAGACTGGGACACATGCCAGGGAAGAGCGTGATCGATGATGGGATCCATTGGGAGAGGATGGGTCGGGAGGCGTTCGAGCAGCTCATGGAGGCGTTGTTGTCGCGGGTGCATGACCGTGACGGACACGAGATCGTCTTCCCGGACGGCAAGGGCGGCGACGGGGGCCGGGACGCGGTAGCGGTCGCGGACGGGCGCACGATCGTTTACCAGCTCAAGTACTTCCCCGACGGGCTGTCCACGTCCGGGTCGTCCCGTAAACGGCAAGTTCAGCGCTCGTTCAAAGCGGCATTGGCGCACGACCCGGACCAGTGGGTGCTGGTGGTGCCGTGCAAGCTGACGGACGCGTTCCGCCGGCTCGTGAAGGAACTTCCGAAGGGCACGCGGGTGAAGGTGGCGGTATGGGACCGGCCCAAGGTGGACTCCATGCTGGCCGAGCGCCCCGATTTGGTGGCGCTGCTGAAGCAGGACGACCTTCTGACCGAACGCGCGCGTCTGCTCGGGGCCGGCGCACTACTGTTCGAGCGTGGAATCTTGGACGCGGTGGCGCACCGGCAGGCGACGCAGGCGGCGTTGAATGAGATGCATCCGCATTGGGGTGTGCTCGTGTCGGAGCCGGACGGGATCCCCACGTTCGAGGTCGTGGCGAAGACCAAACACTCGGCCCGGCTCAGCCCGCTCGGCGTGAAGGTGGAGGTCCAGTTCAACGCGAGCGATCCACTCGGTGTCCGGGTCGGGGAGGTCGAGCGATTCGGCCGGCCCGGCGTGACCATCATCCCCAAGGACCGGATCACGTCGTTCGTCCCGTACGGGCTGGAGTGGGCCGGTATTCGTCCAGGCGACCCGCTCCCGGACAGACTGGAGTTGCACGTCCCGTCAGTGGACACGATCCCCGGCAGGCAGGTTGCGCTACGCGCGCACGACGCCCAAGGACGCCCTGTGGGGTCGTTCACGGGCACCGCGACCGGAGGCAACCGGGGCAGCAACGGCATGACCCTGGACCTGCGGTTCTTCGGGTGCGTGAACGTGTCCCTCCTCATGCCCCAACCCGGACGTGAGACCGACGACGGGCCACGCCTGTCGGCCGCCTACACGTGGCCGGGAGATCCCGCCACGACCGCGCGCGGCACCGCGGTCCTGCTCGCGTTCTTCGAGGCCGCGTCCTTCGACATCCACATCGACGGCGAGGAACTCGCCACGTTCCGGCTCGGCAACCAATACGCCAGCTCGGACGCGGAACGACTCCGAAAGGTGCACGAATTCGCGTCCGACCTTGCCGCCGTCCAACAGCACACCGACACCTTCTTCGACATCCCCGAGCAGATCAGCGATCTCGACCGCGTCTGGCTCCGGTGCATCCGGCTCATGCTCGACGGGCACGCAGTCCTCATTCCCCAAGACCGTTTCACCGGCACCCCCAACGCCGCCGCGGAGACGGAGGCCGCATTCCCTGGGGACGGACTGGGCGCGATCGTGGCCGACATTGGACAGACCCTCGAACTGTGCGGGCAACGGATTCCCATCCCCATGGTGCGCGCCTACCACCCGATGGTCCAGCTCAATGGAGTGCGAGAGGCGTTCGCGGACGTCCGCTCCGCCATCCCGGCCGGGTTGAAGTTCACAATGACCGCGACCGGGAACGACGCGTTCCTCGGGTTCATGCCCGACCGTTACCGCGGGGACACGGTCACCGCGAGTCCGTGGAAGCTGAGCGGCGTCCCCGAACCCGAGCCGCTCCCAGTCACGGGCTACCAGCCCCCGGTCACCTGAACATCCGCGGGGGTCGTACCTGGGCGTTCCGAAGAGCTCCCCTGCCGCCATTCCAACAGCTTGACACCCAGATGTGCAGTGGCGCGCCCACCGGTCCACGCTGACCGTCCACCCGCCGCGTTAGGGCGTGGCAGTTCTGCCGAGATCCCGGTCCGACTCAACCCCGCAACCTTCGCGTTCCAGCCGACACTGTCGAGCTCGGCCCCGCCGATCGGCTTCGGCTGCCCACCCTCGGAAGCCCCTGCCAGCGTCAAAAGCCCTGCCAGCGTCAAAAGCCCCTGCCAGCATTAACCAGTCGTGCCCTGTCGACGTCGCCGCTACGGCCGTCAATGCAATGACCCTTTCTCGAGCGGACGTCAATCCCTTCACGAGACGGCTGCCCCACACACCTCATGCACTGCCGGCATGGGTATATTTCGATCGTGCGTAATCCCGAGGCTTCCACGGCGGACTCTGGTTGCCCAATGTGCGGCGCTGCGCTCTCGTACTTGGGCAGGGGTCGGCGACCGATCTACTGCTCCACCCGCTGCAAGAACAAGGCCGCCAACGTCCGGGCCGCGATTCGCGACGGGGCGCCCGTCGTCGAGGTGGTTCACGTGGTTCGGCAACGTCCCGAGCGCCCCAGCCGAGCGACGGCCACGGGCAAGGAGCGCCGAGATGCTGCAGCCATCCGTCGGATCCGACGGTCGCCCCGACTCCAGCGTGAGCTCTTCGATGCGATCGCCGAGGATGTGGACGCCAACCGGTACTGGTACACCGACTCTCCGCGGAGCCCGTGGCACAGCGCACGCAGCGGCCTGGCTCGTCTCGCCAACACTTGGCTCCCATACCGGCATTTCGACACCCCTGAAGCACCAGCCTCGGAGATCGACGAGGCAACTCTCGCCGCCATCATGGAACAGCTGGAGCGTGACGACATGGACGCCCCTGAGTAGGCACCGGGGCGCGGTCGGGGCGGCACGACGGGCGCTCGAGTACGGTCGGCGCATGCCGACACTGCGCGACAAGGGATGGGCCTACTTCGACGCGATCGTGACGGCCGCGCCAAGGCGCGATGACAACCCGTGGCTCCACCGGGGCGACCGGACGGCATACGAACCCGATTACGACACCCTCGAGCGTCTCCTCGGCGTCCCAGTCCTGCTCAAGGCCACCTCCCAGTCTGGCGTCCCCGCACTCGCCCTCGACGTGTGGGTCGCCTACGAGTTCCGACGGGCTGGCTTCGACGCCGACCGCGTGTGGCCCCGTGCCAGCACGCCGCGCGTGTTGCCGTCTGAGATCAAGGA
>JAKOZM010000228.1 GCA_029779995.1 Actinomycetes bacterium | reverse complement strand
TGCCGCGTGCCCCGGTTCCGTGCGGGTCCGGCTTCCGCGGGTCCGGCTTCCGCATGCCCGGCGGCTCCGCTTGGGGATTGGCTCGGGGCTGGGGCCGCCTGTCACAATGGCGGTCGCGGCTGTGCCCGTCCCGGGACGGCTGGCCGTGCCCCGCCCTCGTAGCTCAGGGGATAGAGCACCGCTCTCCTAAAGCGGGTGTCGGCAGTTCGAATCTGCCCGGGGGCACCAAGTGTCCGCGGATCAACGGCGGCCGCCCACGACATCCAATCCCGGGGTCTACCTGTATGCGGCGTAGATGGTGGTGGCGACGGCGAGCGCGAGGGACGTGCCGTAGAGGGGGGCAATGGACCAGGAGGTGAGGGCCTGACGGATGCTGGTGAGTTTGGGGGCGGAAGTGGTCATGGCCCAATCGGTGGTGGTTCGTGTTCGGGTGGTGTCGTACAGGGTTCGGTAGCCGCGTTCAAGGGTGAGGTAGTAGGCGTCCAACAGGGCGAATACACCGATGACGTAGATGGCCACGCCAGGCAACATGGCAGTGGTGCTGGTAGCGCCGAGACCTAGCAGTGCGCTGGTGAGAGTGACGCACCAGCCCTTGATGGTGGTGGATTGTCCGGCCAGGCGTCCGATGGTGGTTTGGATCATCTGCAGGTGAGTGTCGAGATCGGCCATGGGGGCTAAGGATGCCACTCGGCTTGATGGGACCGTCATGCTGTGGGCCTGATCGAGGGTGTATAGGCTCGCCCTGCCCGATGCTGTTCTGAGTTGGCGTGTTCGGTCAGGGGTACGTGTTGGCTAATTCCGGGATTCCGGTGGACGGTGTTGGGCCTGCTCCGCGGGTGTTCATTTCGTATGCGCAGGAGACGGCCGAGCATGTGGCGCTGATGACGGATTTCTGGTTGTTCCTACGCGCCAACGGGGTCGACGCGCAGTTGGATACAGATGCGGCACAGCAGCCACAAAATTGGCCGACGTGGATGTTGCGTCAGGTTCGTGACAGCGATTTCGTCTTGCTGATCGCCTCGGCGGCGTACAAACGCCGTGCCGACGGGGATGCGGGGCCGACTGATGGCCGTGGGGTGCAGTGGGAGGCCCGGTTGATTCAGGAGGAGTACTACCGGGACCAGGAGACGGGGCCGTTGAAGTTCCTGCCGGTGGTGTTGCCGGGGCACACGGTCGAGCAGATCCCGACCTTTTGCGGTCCGGTCACCCACACCCACTACGAGGTGACCGAGTTCAGCGCGGCGGGGGCGGAGTTGTTGCTGCGTTACCTGCTGGGTCAGCCGCGGGTGGCTCCACCAGTGGGTGCGGCGCCGGTGTTCGACCAACAGTGGCCGGCTGGAGCAGGAGCGGAGAAGGCGGCGCCGGAGAGCAAAGTAGGGCCGGGTGCGGGGGTGCGGACTCGCGTGGTGGTGGCGGCGTCGCTCGCGGGTGACGTGCTGTCGGGGGTGACGTCGGCGGATGGGCACGTGTTGGGCCACGGCAGCGGGGTGTTGCCAGCCTCGTTGCTTGCCGGGGAGTGGCCCGATGTTCAGGCACCGGCGATGGCCGGGGCGCGGGTGGCTGCGTGGGGGATTGCATTGGCGGCAGCTGTCTTCGACCCACTTACTCGGCAGCGGTTGGCCGGGTTGGTGGATGGCATGTTACCTGGGGGTGGAGTGGATGTGGTGATCGAGGGTGACCCGCTGGTGGCTGGGTTGCCGTGGGAGACGTTGACCCTTCCGGGGACAGGGGTGGGGTTGGTGCTGCGGGCAGGGGTGACGTTGTGCCGGGTCGTGACCGGGTCCCCGTTGCCGCAGCCGGTAGCAGTTGCTGGGCCGGTGAAGGTTTTGGCTGCGGTGGCCGCCCCTGATGAGACCAAGACCCCCAACCGGCCGTTGGATGTGGAAGCAGAGATGCAGGCAGTGTTGGATGCAACGGCCGACCCGGCCGGGAACGGCCTGGTGCACATCCTGGAGGTCGCCGACCTCACCTCGATCACGGCAGCAGTGGCGGACACCGGGTATGCCGTGTTGCACCTGTCCGCGCACGGGTCCACCACCTCGCTGGAGTTGGAGGATGAGGACGGGGAACCGGTCCCGGTGACCGCCGCCGGGTTGGTTGACGTGTTGCGTCGGGCTGGCCGCCCGGTCCCGTTGATCGTGCTGTCCAGCTGTTCCGGGGGCGCCGGCGGCGCGGCTGGGTTGGCGGCCGGGTTGATCTCAGGTGGCGCGGATCGAGTGCTGGCTATGAACGGCCCGGTCCCCGACGACTACGCGACCCGATTGGCTGCCGCGTTGTACCGGGATCTGGTCGCCCACCCGGACCGTCCGGTCGGCCAGGCGCTGGCCGTGGCCCGCCAGCAGATGGTCACCCAAGACTCCACCCAGGCTCATCGCGGCGAGCGGGTCGGCCCGTGGTGGGCGCTGGCCGGGTTGTGGACCGCCGCCGGTGACGGACCTCTGATCGACAGCAGCCTGCCGGAGACTCCGCTGCCAGCTGTGCCGGACCCGCCGGCGGGGTTGGCGGAGTTGCCGGTCGGGTACCTGATCGGGCGGCGCGCCCAAGTTCGTGACGGGCTACGGATCCTGCGTCATCACCCCAGCAGCATTGACGAGTTCGGTGCGGTCGGCGGGGTCGTCTACACCGGGATCGGTGGGATCGGCAAGACAGCGGTCGCCCGCCGGGTCGTCACCCGCCTGAACGAAGCCGGGTGGAAGATCGCCATCCACATCGGCGCTTGGAATCCTGCTGGTCTGCTCGCTGCGGTCGCGGCGGCCGTTCGCGAGACCGACCCGACGTTTGCGGCTGCCTTGGTCGATGTGTCGATCGATGACGCGGCACGGCTGGACCTGGTGCCCCGATTGGTGGCCAACCGCAAGGTCCTTCTGGTGTTCGACGACTTCGAAGCCAACCTCACCCCCGGCGGCGAGGATTACCTGGATCCCGGGTTCGCAGACGTGCTGGCTGCCTGCGCCCACGCGGGCGCTGCTGCCTCCGGACTTGTCCGGGGTGGCTTGCTGATTACCTGCCGCTATCCCCTGCCGGGGGAGCCGGGGAGGTGGTTGGCTCAGATCGGGATGCCGCCGCTATCGCGGGCGGAGCTGAGCCGGATGCTGCGCCGGCAACCCGCACTCCGAGACCTGACCGAGGCGGACGCGCGGCTGGTCATCCGCGTCATCGGCGGGCACCCCCGGTTGATCGAACTGCTCGACGCACTGGTGCGCGCAGGGAAGTCCAACCTGGCCGATGTAAAAGTGAAACTCAACGCGCTCGCCCGCGCTACCGGGATCGACCCCAGGATCCCCGCAGACTCGATGACGGACCACTTGGACGCGGCCCTTGTGTTAGGCAGTGCGGACATCCTCCTGCAAGACCTGCTCACCCTGCTCACCCCCGAACAGAGGAACGTGCTCGCCCAAGTAGCAGCCTGCCGGACGCCCGTCGACCCAATCGACACTGCCCGCTCAGTCACCGGCGACCTCAACTCCACTCCCACCGCACCCCTACGGCATGCTATCGCTCGGCTGCAGGATCTCACCCTGCTTACCCCCGGCCTACACGTTGGTATGCACACTTGGACCGCGCAACTCGTGGACAATCAGGGTCGCGTCGCTCCTGGGCATCACGCCCGCGCCGAGGCCATGCACTATCAGCGGTTCACCGAAAGCCGAGCCACCTACGAGGACCTCGTATGCCTGGCCCGACACCTGGCCGAACAACAGCAATACGACGGACTCGCCGACCTGGCCGACCAGGTCGTCAACCAGGTGTTGCCCGGCACTCGGGCTCGACTGGCGTTCGTCAACGACATCATCGACCTCACCCCCATCAGCGAACGCGGCTGGATCCTGATCGCCGACCTCGGCTTACAAGCCCTTCTGGCCATAGGCGACCTCCCCTCCGCCACCACTCACCTGCAACGCATCCACGACCAGATCACCGCCCGCGCGGCCGCCGACCCCACCAACACCGACTGGCAACGCGACCTGACCGTCAGCCACCACCGGGTGGGGGACCTCGCCCAGGCACGCGGCGACCTCACCAGCGCCGCCGAGCACCACCAAACCAGTCTGGACATCGCCGCTCGGCTAGCGTCCGCCGACCCCACCAACACCGACTGGCAACGCGACCTGACCGTCAGCCACGACAAGGTGGGGGACCTCGCCCAGGCACGCGGCGACCTCACCAGCGCCGCCGAGCACTACCAAACCAGTCTGGACATCGCCGCTCGGCTAGCGGCCGCCGACCCCACCAACACCGGATGGCAACGCGACCTGACCGTCAGCCACGACCGGGTGGGGGACCTCGCCCAGGCACGCGGCGACCTCACCAGCGCCGCCGAGCACTACCAAACCAGTCTGGACATCGCCGCTCGGCTAGCGGCCGCCGACCCCACCAACACTGAATGGCGAGACCTGATCCGCATCTCCCAACAGAAGGTCGAACAAGCCCGGAATGCCTAACGGCACGCTCGAGGCGCCTCCCGGCGAGTGGCTTGACCGTTCCTCAGCTCATCCGCATGGCGCGAACTTCCACGTCCGGGTGCGGCTCTGATGCTGTGCGCGGTCGGCGAGCTCTGGGTTCCGACCCACCGGAAATCCCTCGAGATCAGCTTCGACGAGTACTCCGGCTGGGGCGGCTGGACCCCGGGCCCTGGGTTCGGTTCTGGCCGAGTTCGATCCGCTTGGAGTGCGCGGCCGACTTCCTCCAGGCACTCCTGCGCCTTGAGCGCCACGACGAGCGACCCGCGCCGCAGGCACCGCCCTGGGCGTTCGCGAGCGAGGGGACGATCGACGTGGTGCTGATGTTGGGCCTCTATTCGGACCTCCACGAGCCATGCTTCCTGATGTGGGAATCGGGCCGGGGCAGTGGCACGTCGGCGTGTGGGCAAGTGGGCGTGCCGAGGCGGCCGCGCTCCCGGAGGACTTCGATGTCTCCGCACAGGGGTTTCCGAATGGGCCTGAGCGGTGGCTCCTGCAGTTCTGGCCGGGTGAGAGGTCACGGTTCAACAGAGCGGCGGGGCGGCATACATCTGCGGTAGTTGCCGACGAGTAGGTCAGGGGCGTGCTGCTCGTTGTCGCCCCAGAAGAGGACGTTGAGGAAGCGCTGAAGACGCTCGGTCTCGGGGTAGCGAAGCACCTGCTTGGGGGGTCACCCGACTCCACGATCACGCCGGCGGCGAGCCCAGTCGTTCAGCAGATCGGGCTGACTCGATGTGGCGTGTGCCGTCCGCGAGCAGCCGCGCCGCGAGGGCCGCGTCCGGAGTGACCCGTTCAAGCTCTCCGCCGGCCACGAGGGTGGACACCTCGGCACGGCCTGGCCCCCAGGTCAGGACGCGTCACCTGTCTCAGGCACGGAGCGGATGGGGACAAGCGGGCGGCTGGTTACTTCGGCGTGGAAGCCGTCTGTGCCGTTCCGCCACCACGCCAGCGACCGGATCG
>JAKOZM010000221.1 GCA_029779995.1 Actinomycetes bacterium | reverse complement strand
GGAGGAGGTCTTCGGTCCGAAAGTCGGGGCCGCCTACCTGGCTCGGACCTACATCGACAGCCTTCGGTACGGCGTGACCAAGGTGTTCTGGTACTCCTGGGACAGCCACGTGATGGGCATCAGCACCACCGATCCGGCCACTGGCACGCCGATCGCCCCAGGCACCGCCTTCTTCACCATCGAGGACTGGCTGTCGGGTGCGCGCTGGGGTGCGTGCTCGGACCAGCGGGTGACCGTCTGTGCGTTGACGCGCAAAGGCGAGCGGCAGTACGTGATGTACGCGAACCTCGGTACCACCCGGTCCGTCAAGGTACCCAAGTCGGCTTTCGACGTCAGGCAGGTGTGCACCCTCAACGGTCAGTGCACCCGGATCGTAAATCGGACAGTTCGGATTAACCAGGCGCCTGTTCTGCTGGTGCCCTAGTACGTTCAAAGTCTTTGGGAGGAAACAAATGAGACGTGTCATCTGCGCAATGGCCGCCGGTGCGGTTGCCGTTCCATTGCTGGCCGCTCCGGCGTCCGCCAAGACGATCGGGCCGGACTTCTTCGGCCTGCATGTGTCGAACATCGTGAGCGCCAAGCCGTCGATCAGCGTCGGCGCCATCCGGCTGTGGGACTCCGGCGTGCGCTGGGATCAGATCGAGGGCAAGCAGGGCAAGTATCAGTGGGGCGCCCTCGATCAGGCGGTGGCTTCGGCTGAGGCCGCCGGCGCCAAGGAGATCTTGTACGTGCTCGGGTCCACTCCGCGCTGGGCGGCCAGCAAGGTCACCGGCCAAGAACTCTACGGACCAGGCACGACATCGCTTCCTAAGAAGCAGAAGTACTACGTGGACTACGCGAAGGCCGTTGCCAGCCGTTACAAGGGCCGTATCACGTCCTACCAGATCTGGAACGAGGCCAACACCCGCAGTTTCTACGACGGTGGGACCTACGACGGCTGGATCAAGCTGGCGGCCCTGACGAAGAAGACCGACAAGGCCATCGCGAAGATCGACTCGAAGGCCAAGATCGTCGCTGCCTCCAGCACGGTGATCCCGGTGTCCACGTTCTACAAGGAGAGCTTCTTCTTCCGGTACCTGCGAGAGATCAAACGCCAAGGCGCCAATGTGGACGCGGTGAGCGTGCACCTCTATCCGACAAAACGGAAGCAGGGTCCGGACGCCCGGGTCGTCAGCCTGAACGCGGCCCGCAGTGTCATGCGCAGCGTGGGTCTGGGCAACAAGCCGATCTGGGACACCGAGGTCAACTACGGTGACCGCCGGACGGCCCCAATCTTCACGCCTAGCCCGAAGAAGGGTGCCGCCTACGTCTCGCGGACGTTCCTGGACTCAGCGCGCTACGGCGTGGACCGCACGTTCTGGTACGGCTGGGACATCGACGTGTTGGGCATCTCGATGACTGTGCAGGGTGCCCTGCTGCCGGCCGGGCAGGCGTTTCTCACGACCCGGGACTGGATGACCAGCGGCTCCTGGCGCGGGTGCTCCGGATCCAGTGTCACCATCTGCAAGGTCGGCAAGACCCGGATCGTCTACGCGACCAAACCGACGAGCATCAAGAAGCCCGGGGGCATCACGACGGTGACCAAGCTCAACGGATCGACCAAGGTCGCGGGCTCGACTATCAAGGTCGGGCTGGCGCCGGTCCGCCTGAGCTGAGGTCGCGATTGGGCAGTCCGTGCTGCGACACGCCGCGCGAAATCGCAACGTCTGCCCAATCGTGCCCCCGCTAGAGTTGCCCCGTCCCCAGCAGGAAGGCCAGCGGTGAAGCGCGTCGCATTGCTCGGCACCCGCGGCATCCCTGCCCAGCACGGCGGCTTCGAGACCGCGGTCGCATTCATCGGGCCCGGCCTGGTCGAGCACGGCTGGGATGTGACCGTGTACTGCCGCAACCCCGGACAACACCTGCGGTCCTACCAGGGCACCCGGCTGGTCAACCTGCCCGCCCTGCGCCTCAAGGCCGCGGAAACACTGAGCCACACCGCCCTGAGCACGGGGCACGCCGTCTTCGGTCATTTCGACGTGGCCATCGTGTTCAACAGCGGCAACGCCCCGTTCGTACGACCGTTGCAGTGGCGCGGAGTCCCGGTGGCAGTGCACGTGGACGGCCTGGAAGCTCAGCGGGCCAAGTGGAAAGGGTTCGGGGCGAAGTACTACGCCTGGGCCGAACGCACCAGCGTCAGACATGCCGATGCGATCATCGCGGACGCCTACGGGATCGCCGACCACATCAAGCGCACCTACGGACGGGACAGCGTCTACCTGCCGTATGGCGCGCCGCTCACCGATCCGCCCGCTGCGAGGCTGGCCGAACTCGGGTTGGCCGAGCAGAGGTATCACCTCACGGTGGCTCGGTTCGAACCCGAGAATCACGTGCTGGAGATCGTGCGCGGATACCGGCGCAGCACCGCGCGACTGCCCCTGATCGTCATCGGTGCGGCCAGTTACTCCCACGACTACTCCGATGCAGTGGCCCGGGCGGCGGGCGGGGATTCACGCATCCAGCTGCTGGGCTCGGTGTGGGATCAAGAACTGCTCGACCAGCTCTACGTGGGGGCCCGTTCAGTGCTGCATGGGCATTCAGTTGGCGGAACCAACCCCAGCCTGTTGCGAGCCATGGGTGCGAGTGCCCGGGTGACTGCCTACGACTGCGTCTTCAACCGAGAGGTGACGGGGGGCCATGCCCGCTGGTTCGTCGACGAGGCCCAGGTCGCGCAGGCTGTGGTCGCGGATGAGGTGCAGCCCGACGATCGCGGCCAGCTGGTGCGGGAGCGCGCCGAGCAGGCCTACCGATGGGAGGACGTCATCGCCGGCTACGCGGAGCTGTGTGCAAGGCTGTCGCCGTGATTGGAGCAGCAGTGGCGGCGGGAGCCCTGATCTTCACCGGGGTGGGTCCCGGACAGACGATTCCAGCGGTGGCCTTTGGTCAGCATGTGGCGGGGATCGCGCAGGCCCCGCCGGAGGGGGTGACGATCAACGCCATCCGGCTGTGGGATACCGGCACCCGGTGGGATCAGATAGAGCCTGCCCAAGGACAGTACAACTGGGCGCCATTAGATGCGGCCGTGGCGAACGCGCAGGCAGCCGGCGCCACAGACATCATGTACGTCCTCGGTTCCACGCCGCAGTGGGCGGCCCGCAACCCGAACCTGTCCGGCTTGTACGGCGACGGCAGCACTTCCTTGCCGGCCGACGTCGAGTACTACCTCGAGTTCGTACGACAGGTCGCCAAGCGCTACCAAGGCAAGATCACGTCGTACCAGATGTGGAACGAGGCCAATACCCGCTCCTTCTACGAGGGCGACTGGGTGGCGATGGCGCAGTTGACCAAACGCACGCACGACACACTGCAGGTCGTGGACCCCAACGCGCAACTGGTGGCCGCCTCGAGCACCGTCATCCCCGGCAAGCTCTTCCAGACCGAGAGTTTCTTCGTGCGCTACGCCCGAGCACTGCACGAACTTGGGGATCCCGTGGATGCGATGACGGTGCATCTGTACCCCGTCGACACGCGCAAGGGTCCCGACACCCGCGCCCGCAGCATCCGAGCGGCCCAGAAGGTCCTCAACAAGGTCGGCATCGACAAGCCGCTGTGGGACACCGAAGTCAACTACGGTGATCGCCGACCGGGGCTTCCGCAGGTCGTCCCCGATTCGCAGACCGCCGCCACGTACACGGCCAGGACCTACCTTGACTCCGCCACGCTCGGGGTCGCTCGAACCTACTGGTACGGATGGGACCTGGGTGTCCTGGGTATCGACATGACCGATGCTGCTGGGGTGACCAGTGCCGGCCGCGCCTTCCTGACGGTGCGCGACTGGCTCGTCGATGCCCGGCCCGCCGGGTGCGCGAACGGCGACGGTATCCGGCGCTGCCACTTCACCGACGCCGACGGTTCACCGTTCACCGTGGTCTGGGCCACTGGGCCTGCGGTGGATCTGGCAACCGAGGGCCTCGAGGTCTGCCGCCTGGATGACAGCTGCGCCACCAGTTCAGCGATCACCGTCGACGCCGCACCGGTGCTGCTGCGGGAAGCGTAGATGCAGACTGCCGTCCGGCGACCGGTGCTTGAGTAGACTTCCCTCAATGCGGGCGGCGGAGGAGACAAGCGTGGGCGGTGGCGGCCTGCTCACAGCGATGCGCCCGAAGCAGTGGATCAAGAACTTGCTGGTGGTCGCCGTACCGCTCGCGGCCGGTCAGTTGCTCAATCCCGAGATCATGGCTCGGACCGCTTTGGCCTTCGTGGCGATGTGTGCCGCCGCATCAGCGGTCTACCTGACCAATGACATCCTCGATCGCGAGGCCGACCGCAACCACCCCAAGAAGCAGTACCGGCCGATCGCCGCGGGCACTGTTTCTGTGCCCACCGCGGCGACCACCGCGGGGATTCTGGCTTTGGTCGCGGTCTGTGTGCCTGCCCTGCTGGGTAGCGCCGCGCTGTCCCTGTTGATCCTGGTCTACCTCGTACTGCAGGCGACGTATGTCTTCTGGGCCAAACATCAGCCCGTCCTTGATCTGGCCTGCGTCGCGAGTGGCTTCGTCCTACGGGCGGTGGCCGGCGGTGTAGCAGCCGAGCTCAGCATCAGCGTCTGGTTCCTGACGGTCACGGCCGCAGCAGCCATGTTCGTGGTGTCGGGCAAGCGCTACAGCGAGCTGGTCACTCATGGGCATGAGAGCGGCACCCGGCAGGGCCTCAAGGAGTACTCCGAGGGGTACCTGCGGTTCGTCTGGGGAGTCTCGGTCGGCATCGCCGTGGTCTTCTACGGCCTGTGGGCGGCGGAGTTGGGCGATGGTGGCAGTGCGATGTGGGCGCGGCTTTCGGTCATCCCGTTCGTGCTGCTGCTGCTGCGCTACGCCCGAGATGTCGATGCCGGCACCGCTGAAGCGCCAGAGGATCTGGTGTGGGGTGATCGGGTGCTGCAGGCGCTGGGCGTACTGTGGGCAGCGATGTTCATCTTGCAGGTGCTGTCGTGACGCTGCTCACGGGCTGGGGCCGAACCAGTCCGAGCCGGGCCGACGTCATCACTGCTGGCTCCGCGGGGCAGGCGGCCCAGGTGATCGCCACCTCCGACTCCGTGATCGCGCGCGGGCTCGGGCGCTCCTATGGCGATCCGTCCCAGAACAGCGGCGGCACCGTGCTGGAGTCCCGCGGCCTGGACCGGATCGGCGAGCCCGGCCCGGTCATGGAGGTCGGCGGTGGGGTGAGCATTGACGAACTCCTGCGCGTCAGTGTGCCCGCAGGATGGTTTGTGCCCGTGACACCCGGCACCCGGTTCGTCACGATGGGCGGCGCGTTCGGCGCCGACATCCACGGGAAGAACCACCACCGGGAGGGCACCTTCTCCCGGCACGTCCAGGACTTCACGATGCTCCTGGCCGACGGCTCCGAGGTCACCGTCACCCCGGCTGACCCACTCTTCCACGCCACTGCCGGCGGCATGGGGCTGACCGGGATGATCACCAGTCTGCGGCTGCGGATGAAGCCCATCCCCACGTCCCGGATGCGGGTCACCACCACGCGCACGAACGATCTCGACTCCCTCATGGCGGCTATGGTCGAGGCTGACGAGACGGCGACGTACTCGGTGGCCTGGGTCGACACCCTCGCCCAGGGCAAGCACTTGGGGCGGGCAGTCCTGACCACCGGCGAGCACGCCGGCCTCGACGACCTGTCGGACAAGCAGCGCCGCGACCCGTTTGCCTATAGTCCGGGACACCGGGTGGGGACACCCGACATCGTTCCGAACTGGGCGTTGAACCGGCTCAGTGTGCGCGCTTTCAACGAAGTCTGGTTCCGCAAGGCGCCCGCCCGGCCCAGCGAGTCGGTGCAGAGCATCCCCGCCTTCTTCCATCCCCTGGACAGCGTGGACAACTGGAACCGGATCTACGGCAAACGCGGGTTCCTGCAGTACCAGTTCGTCGTCGAGGACTCCGAGATCGTGCGCCATGCGCTGGAGCGGTTCGCTGCGGTGGGGGCGCCGTGCTTCCTGGCCGTGCTGAAGCGGTTCGGCGGGCAAAACAACGCGCCGCTGTCGTTCCCCTCGCAGGGCTGGACGCTGGCTCTGGATGTCCCCACCTCAGTGCCGGGCCTCGGCCAGCTGCTCGACAGCCTCGATGACGAGGTCGTCGCTGCCGGCGGCCGGCTCTACTTGGCGAAGGATTCCCGGATGCGACCCGAGCACGTGCCGGTGATGTACCCGCGGCTGCCGGAGTTCCGGCAGGTGCGTCACGAGGTGGACCCCCAGCGCCGGTGGCGCAGCGACCTGTCAGAGAGGCTTGGTCTGTGATCGATTCCCTGGGTAAGCCACAATCCGTGCTCCTTGTCGGCGGCACCTCCGAGATCGGTCTGGCGATCGTGCGGGAGTTGTCGGGGCGGCTGCAGCGGGTGGTCCTGGCCGGTCGCGACCGCGATGCGCTGGAGCAGGCCGCGACTGAGTTCGGCGGGGCCGCCGCGATCGTGGATCTCGACCTCACGGACCCGCAGACGTGGGCATCTGCCGTCGAGCAGGCCTTCGCCGGTGGCGACATCGACGTGGTCGTTCTGGCCGCCGGGATGCTCGGTGACAACGCGACCGACCCGGCCCGGATGGCGACCGTGAACTACGTCGGTCCCATGGCCGTGGGCACGGCAGCCGTGGCGCAACTGCAGCGGCAGGGCCACGGCGTGCTCGTCGTCATGTCGTCGGTGGCTGCCGAACGTCCCCGCGCGGACAACTACCTGTACGGCTCGACCAAGGCGGGCCTGGATGCGTGGGCGAACGGCTTGGCAGACGCGCTGGTGGGTTCCGGCGTGCGGGTCCTGGTGGTCCGGCCGGGCATGGTACGCACCCGGATGAGTGAGGGCCTGCCGGAAGCACCCCTCACCTGCGAGAAGGAGGACGTGGCGCGTGCCGTCGCCAAGTACCTCATGACCGGGCCGACCACGATCTGGGTTCCGGCCCCTCTGCAGCATCTGATGAGTGGCCTACGGCACCTGCCGCGACCGGTGTTCCGCAAGGTCGCCGCCCGCCGCTGACCGCTAGGGCACTTCCGGCAGGAGATCGAGGATCTCGGCCAACGGCGTGCCAGCGGCTCCACCTACAGCCAGTGGCCACGCGATGGCCAGGTCGGTGTCCTCAGGATGGATGCGGATCCCGTTGGCCGCCTCCTCATGAAGCGACGACAGCGCCGCCTCGCCCGTGAACGCCTGGAACCCCCACGCAGTGTCCGGCGGGATGATCACGGTCACCCGGTTGACCGTGTCGAGGTCGATCGGGATCCAGCGGCCGAAGGTCGGCGCACCCACCCGCACATCAACGACCACGAGCGCCACCCGCCCCGACACGCATGTGACCACACGGTGACCGCGCTCGCAATGCAGGCCTTCGACCTGCCCGGCGAGGGCGGTGTAGGTGGTCCCGATCGCTGGATTCCAGGATGGGGGCAGGACGGGTGCCAGCGCATCCGTGCGGAACCAGTCGAATCGCCGCGCACCCTTGGTACGCGGTGTGGCGCGGTAGACCCCATCGATGGCGAGCGGTTGCAGGTGCACCCGCCGAAGGCTAGCGCACATGCCGGGTGCGATCTTCCCCGGCGAGGCCATCCCACGGTCTGCGTCGCCGCATCGCAAGAAGGCCGACGAAGACGTTTTGAATGCCCCCGCGCGGGGTATCGCGTCAGTGTACGCGTGGCCTTCAGAACGCGGGGCGCGAACCGCTATGGAGCACGCGTAACAAATCGGTCACGAACGGCACCCGAAATCGCGCGCGGGCGTTTGCACGTGTCACGCTGCGACTGGGACGCGACGATTGAGGCTGGAGGGGATCGATGGCACTGCAGCACCTTGACAGGTCTGCCACGGGTTCCGTGCTGCCAGAAGCCCTTGCCCGCTTCGCTCACGTCGATGACAAAGGTATCGCGAACCCGCTGCGTGCGATCTCGTGGGTGGCCATGGCTGTGGATGCCGTGGTCATTTTCGTGTCATTGACGATCGGCTTCATCGCCCGCGGCTCCGGTGCCTACCCCTGGCGCGCGACGGTCGCGATCCTGGTCGTGTGGATCGCCGCGCTGGCCATCCGGGGCGCTTACGACGACGGCCGGATCGGGGTCGGGTCGGATGAGTTCAAGAACGTTCTGACGGCCACGATCGGCACCTTCGCCTTCCTGGCGTCGGTGGGGTTCGTGCTAGAGATCACCGACGGGCGCCGGTTCATCATCGGGACGTTCGCCGCCGGCGTTCTGCTACTGCCGCTGGGACGGCGGATGATGCGTGTCTGGATCTTCAATCGCCGTCGCCGCGGGCTATTGATGAGGCGCACGTTGGTGATCGGATCCGGGCCGGCCCTTGAGGAACTCGAAGGGCGACTGTCGGTCGACCCCAGGGCGGGATTCAAGGTCGTCCACGCGATGCAGGGGCCCGAATCACCTGCCGGAATCGATGCTTGGCTGGACCAGGTGAGCCGCGCCCTGCAATTGAACGAGGTCGACGCTGTGGCGGTCGCCCAGACCTCCAACATGAACGGTGAGGTCGTGCGACGCCTTTCCTGGCGGCTCGAAGGCCCCAGCATCGACTTGTTGGTCGCACCCGCGCTCGGAGATGCGACCGGCCCGCGGCTGAACATCCGCCCGGCCGCCGGACTGCCACTGCTGCATCTTGAGGAACCGCGGCTCACCGGGCCGCAGGCCATGCTCAAGCGCGGCACCGATCTGCTGGTGGCTGCCGCCGGCCTGGTGGTCATCTCACCGCTGCTGCTCATGATCTGGGTGGCGATCCGGCTCACCTCGAGCGGTCCCGCGCTGTTCATCCAGGACCGCGTCGGGCAGGCAGGCCGGGTCTACCGCCTGGTCAAATTCCGGACCATGTACGAAGGCTCGGATCGACTGCGGGTCGATACTTTGGGCAGTCTCGCAGGGGACCCCACCTCCTACAAGAACGACCCGCGGATCACACCCCTGGGGCGCTTCCTGCGACGCTGGTCCCTCGATGAGCTGCCCCAACTGTGGAATGTCCTGCTGGGCGACATGAGCCTGGTGGGACCGCGTCCCATGCTGGTGGACGAGCAGCCCCTGCTTGATACTTCCGACCATCGCCGCCATCTCACCAAGCCCGGCATGACCGGCCTATGGCAGGTGGCTGGGCGGAAAGAGGTCGAGTGGAGCGAGCGGATGCAGATGGATCTGCGGTATGTGGAGAACTGGTCACCAACCTTGGACCTAGTGATCATGGTGAAGACGGTGAAGGCCGTAGCAACAGGTAAAGGTGCCCACTGATCGTCGTGTTCCTGGCATTCTTTGCGCAGCAACTCTCCTCATGCAGCCGTAGTTTGGGGCCATGGACTCACCGCGATAGCCATCGCTGAACCGCACGGTCAGCGGCAGGGTCGCCGACCGCGGCCACGACTGACCGCGATCCCCACAAACCTCGCCGACACGACCGCCAAGGAGGTCAAAGCATGGCGCTCAGCGCCTAGATTCAAACCTGGGGTGTACCAAGGATTTCGGACAGGGTAGCCATTTAGGAAAGGATGCCTGTCATGTCTGGAAGCCGTCGTAAGTTCAGTGCGCAGTTCAAGGCCGAGGCTGTGCAGTTGGTGCTGCAGTCCGGTGATTCAATCGCGCAGGTCGCTCGGGATCTGCAAGTCAATGAGGGCACGTTAGGCAACTGGGTTATGAAGTGGCGTGAGGAGAACCCCGAACCCGAGCCGGACTTGGCGCCGGTGGACCGGGCCCGGCTACGCAAGCTCGAAGAGGTGAACCGCAAGCTGAAGATGGAAAACGAGTTCCTAAAAAAAGCAGCGGCCTTCTTCGCCCAGACGCACCAGTAGCCGAGCGCTGCCTGGTGATCGACGCGGGCGTTGGCCAACTACCCGGTGCGGCTGATGTGTCGGCTGCTCAACATCCCCCGATCGACGTTCTACGCGTGGGCGGCCCGCGCTGACACCCTCACCGCGACGGCAGCCCGCCGGCAGATGCTGACCGAGGCGGTCACCGCCGTGTTCGAGGAGTTCCGCCAGACCTACGGCTGCCGGCGCATCCCCCACGTGCTGAACACCGAACGGGCCACCCCGGTATCGGTGGGCACGGTCGCGGACATCATGGGTGAGCAGGGCCTGGTCGCGGTGCAGCCGCGGGCGTTTAAGACCACCACCACACCCGACCCCGACGCTGCCATCCCCGCGGATGCGATCGGGCGGGACTTCACCGCGCCAGCCCCTGGCACCCGCCTGGTCGGTGACATCACCTAATGGGTGTGTCACTGGCAGGGTCCACTGAGATATCACTGGCCCGGAGCAGGGTTGGTAGTGAGTGTCTGGCAGGTGTTCACTGCATCAGGTTCACCGGACCCGGCAAGGAGGTCTCTCAAGGTAGACGGTGGCCCTGCCGGTGCCGGGATGAGCGATCGGCTGGTGAGATGCCGCACCCGTGAGTGCTGTCCATTAGGTCGCCGCGTTCCTCCCGCAGGCTCGTCGGCGACGGATGGCAAGGGAGGCTGGACATGAACATCACATGTGGCATTGATTGGGCGGAAGGCCACCATGATGTGGCCCCGATGGACGACCGGGGGACGATCCTGGCGCATGCGCGGATCGACACCGGGCCGGGCGGGTTCGCGGCCCTGTTGAGGATGATCGCGCAGCAGGGAGGTTGTGCGCAGAGCACTCCGATCGGCATCGAAACGGACAAGAACCTGCTGGTCGTGGCGCTGGCCTGCGTGGGGTTCAGCGTCTACCCGATCAACCCGCGGGCGGTGGCACGGTACCGGGAGCGATTCGGTCAGGCCGGTGGCAAGTCCGACGCCGCAGATGCCGCGATCCTTGCTGACATCCTGCGCACTGACCGACATCAGCACCGCCAACTGCCAGCAGTCAGCGAGTCCGCCGCGGCAGTCAAGGCGCTGGCCCGGCAGCATCAGGAAGCAGTGTGGGCCTTGCACCAGACCACCAGCCGCCTGCGGTCGGTGTTGTTGGAGTTCTATCCGCAGGCACTTGTCGCGTTCCCCCACCTGACACAGCGGGCAGCGCTGACGGTGCTGGCAGCGGCTCCCACCCCAGGCAAGGGCCGCCGGCTGACCCGGGCACGGATCGTGGCCCTGCTGCGCAAATGCGGCCGGCGTAATGACCCCAGCCTGGTCGAGCACATCCATGTCACGTTGCGTCAGCCCGCACTGCGCCAGCCAGAGCCCGTGGAAGCCGCCCTCGGGATCACCGTGATGTCGGAGGTAGCGATCATCATGTCGATGCTGGACGCGGTGGCTCTGCTCGAAGACGCCATGACCGCCGAATTCGAGCAGCCCCCCCTGGCACCGATCCTGCGCTCGGTGCCAGGACTGGGACCCGTGCTGGCCGCGCGGGTCTTGGCCGAAGTCGGGGACGACCCGCTGCGCTTCCCAACCGCGGCAGGGCTTCGTGCCTACGCCGGCACCGCACCGGTCACACGGGCCTCCGGAAGGTCCAGTTACGTCAAAGCCCGCAAGGTAGGCAACAAACCGGCTGGCTGACGCCTGCCACTGGTGGGCCCTCGCCGCCCTGACGAAGTCACCCGGCGCCAGAGCACACTACGACCGCAGACGCACCGCCGGAGACACCCACAACGCCGCCCTGCGTAACCTCGCCAACCGCCTGCTCGGACGTCTCTGGTGGTGCCTGCAACACCAGCAGAAATGAGATGAGGCGGCTGCATGGCCACACCCTGCAACCCCTGCAGACCAAGCAGCCGCTTGACACCTGACCCGCGTGGGATGTCTACCTGCGCACCGGGCAGGGCTGGCTGTACCTGGCCACCGTGATCGACCTGTACACCCGGATGGTGGTGGGCTGGGCGATCGCCGACCACATGCACGCCACCCTGGTCGTCGACACGCTACGGATGGCCCGCGACGGCGGCTACCTGACACCCAAAGCCGTGTTCCACTCCGACCGCGGCAACCAGTACACCTCCGACGAATTCGCCCGCTGGTGCACCCGTAACGACGTCGTGCGCAGCATGGGAGGCACCGGGGTGTGCTTCGATAACGCCGCCGCAGAAAGCTGGTTCGCGACCATGAAGAACGAGATGTACTACCGCCACTGGTTCCCCAGCCACGCCTGTGCCCGCCACGCCGTGGCCGAGTACATCGAGCTGTTCTACAACCGCAAACGACACCACTCGACCCTGGACTACCGCACCCCCGTCCAGGCCTGGAACGACTACTACCCGCCGCCCACGCGGCATGATCAACAACTGCTAGCCGTGTCCGAAATGCTTGACACACTCCAACCCACCGAGGGTCACGAACAGGACAGTTCGTACACCACCTACATGAACTTGACCCCTCGAATCGCCGGTCGGGAGGAGGGCCCCGTGTCGCCCTGTAGACTCAAGCAACCAGACGACAGGGCCGGACGGGATTATTGACGACATTCGCATCGATACGCTCCCACTGGCAACGACTCGCCACTGGGGGCCTTGCACTGTTTTCCTTGCTCACGTGGGCCCTGGCTTCGCCAAGTGCGTCCGCGCCTGACGACGACCTCCACATCGCAAACATCTACTGCCTACACGATTCAACGACGTGCCGCGCCGATGATTGGCTGTGGCCTTGGGGTTCAACCTGGTGGGCGGCCGACCCCTCCGACCGGATAGGACCGGAGTACCAGGGTGCTCGTAAGGCCTACCCTGACTTGTGGCAGTACGAGCAGCCAAGGGCACTGCCCTGCTACGTCACGAATGGGGACTCCTGGTACAACCCTGATGCCTCACTACCGGCGGACTGTTTGACGCAAGAACCAAGCACCAATACACCCGCTTCCCTTGATGACCTTGGCTACTATCCGAGCCTCTACTACCGCTTCGCATCGTTGTTCACCGGCGACACCATAAGGGAGTCCGTCGTCCATTGGCGAGTGCTGAACGTGTTGATGGGAGTGGCCATTTTCGCTACCTCGCTCCTGCTGTCCGCACCGACGTACCGTAGGACCCTCTCGGTAGCCACACTCGTCGCATACATGCCACTCGGCCTATTCCTCATCGCCTCAACGAACCCATCCGCGTGGCTGCTCATCGGCACAACCGCCTTCTTGGGGCCAGCGGTAACGGTGCTTCGGGACCGAGGTTCGCATGGCCTTCTCGTCGCCCGTGTCATTTTCGCTACCGCGTGCTTGTTGATGATTCTCGGTGGCCGCTCCGAGGGGGCCATCCATGCAGCGGTTGCCATAGTCGTGGCTTTGCTGCTCGGTCTTAAGGCACCACGTCGGGTCTACTGCCTGCTGGCCTCAGCTGGTGCACTGCTCGGCTTCGTGGCCTTGGGTCTATTGAGCCGTGGTGACGCCACTAAGGCGCAGAGCGTCCTTGCACTGTTGCAGAGCGGCCTGAATTCCGGACACCTATGGGATGCCGTGGTCTCTACTCCCAGTTTCTTCTTCGGAAGCGACGTCCGCCTCGGCTGGCTGGAAGTGCTCCCTCCATCCGCCGCGGTGATCGCCGCGCGTTCAGCGTTCTGGGGCGCCGCCGCCATGGGTTTGGCCGCCATGTTCTGGCGCAAGGCGATAGCCCTTCTTGTTGTAGCGGGGGTTCTCCTCGTGGTCCCAGCCGCGCTGGTCGCGGGTGGCTCTCAGGTGCCGCCAACCCGGTATTTCCTTCCGCTGGTCTATATGCTCGCCTTCGTCTTCCTGGCCCCAGACTGGGGCAAGTGGCTGCCCCGCTGGAGTAATGCTCAGTGGATCGCCTTGGGAGCCGCTCTGTCTGTCGCGAACTCCCTATCGCTGCTTTTCCTAACGGTGCGCTACGTCTCCGGCATCCAACCCGGCACGACCAACCCCCTATCCCTGGCCACCGCGGGCACTCCCGACTGGTGGTGGGGTGCGTGGCTGAGTCCCTTTGCCAACTGGCTGATGGGGTCCGTCGCCTTCGCCATAGCGGTGGGCCTGTTGTTCAACCTCCCGAATATCCGGGAAGGCGCGGAATACAACGTTGACAACGTCTCTATAGCCGAGCCCGGCCCTAGAGACCAGGCATCCTCGAACCGGCCAAACGATCCCCAGCTCCAGGTACCTGCCTGTCGGAAAATCCCGTCTTGACCCGACGGCCGCGGAAGTTGGTAGTCTTAAGTCGGGCGTAGTGTGCGGGGAGAGAATGACGAGTCGAATCCGAGCGGCGATCCTCATCGCTGTTGATTCTACGGCCTGGATTGCAGCTACGGTCCTGGCGACTCTGCTCCGCTACGACCTGCCCGTTCGGGGCTTCGAGCCCCTGCCCCTACCCGTCCGCGCGATGCTGACCTTCGGGATGGCTCTGGCCACTCTTCAAGTACTCACTGGCTTGTCACTTCGCGCCTACGGCGGTCGCAACCGTCTCGGTGGGTACGCGGACTTTGTGACCGTTTGCATCAGTTCTCTCGTCCCCGCTCTAGTGGGCTTCCTTTGGCTTGAGATGGTCAGATCGCGCCCCATCGCCATTAGCATCCCGCTGATCGCGCTGCCCGCGGCTCTAGTTCTTATGCTCGTCGGCCGTGGAGGCCTTCGCGCGGTCCGCGACTGGAGGGCCAAGCGCGGACCGGCTCTTGATCAGGCCCAGCGGGTCGTGGTCTTCGGGGCCGGCGAGGCATCCGAACAGCTAATACGATCGATGAACCGATCCCGTGACTCCAGCTACCTGCCTGTGGCCCTATTGGATGATGACCCGGCGAAGTCGCGGCGGCGCATAGACGGGGTGCACGTGCGCGGCACCCGCAATGACCTGGCCCGGGTAGCCCAGGATTACGAGGCGCACGCGTTGCTGATTGCCGTGCCTTCTGCTGACGCAGCACTGATGGGTGAACTGGATCGGGCAGGGCGCAGGGCCGGTCTGAAGGTCTACACCTTGCCCACCGTGGCCCAACTAGTCGATGGCAACGTTACCTCCAACCAAATCCGAGAGGTCAACGAGACCGACGTGCTCGGTCGGCACCCGGTGGAGATCGACATGGCCGAGGTCACCCGCTTCGTGGCGGGCAAGGTCGTTCTGGTGACGGGAGCGGGCGGGTCGATCGGCTCCGAACTATCTCGGCAGATCGCCCGCCTTCGTCCGCGTCGGCTGGTGATGCTCGACCGCGACGAATCGGCCCTGCACGCGGTGCAACTGAGCATCTCCGGCCAAGCGCTGCTGGAGGGTGACGACTTGGAGTTAGCGGACCTGCGCGATGCCGAGCGCATCGACGAAGTACTTGACGAGGTGCGACCCGACCTGGTCTTCCACGCCGCTGCGCTGAAGCATTTGTCACTGCTTGAGAGTTACCCCCGGGAGGCCTGGAAGACCAACGTTCTGGGCACACTGAACGTGCTGCGTGCCGCTGAGCGAACCGACGTGAAGGTACTCATCAACATTTCCACCGACAAGGCCGCGAATCCTACGTGCGTGCTGGGGTACTCCAAGCGAATCACGGAGAGGCTCACCGCCTCGTACGGCCAAAGAGCCAGCGGAACGTACGCTAGCGTCCGGTTCGGAAACGTCCTCGGCAGCCGGGGTTCGATGCTGGGCACCTTCATCGAGCAAATCGAGGCTGGTGGCCCAGTCACCGTTACCCACCCGGACGTAGCCCGCTTCTTCATGACCATCCCCGAGTCGGTGCAACTAATGCTGCAGGCCGCCGCCCTAGCTAACCCGGGCGAGGTGCTGATTCTCGACATGGGCGACGAGGTGAGAATCCGCGACGTTGCCCGTCGGCTCATCGAGCGTAGCGGCAGGGACATCGACATCGTCTACACCGGACTGCGGACCGGCGAGAAGCTGCACGAGGAACTGCTCGGCGACGGCGAAGTTGACAACCGGCCCAATCATCCGCTGCTAACCCAGACTCCGGTGCCGCCACTGAACCCGGAACTGGTGCTCCACGCTGAACCCGCGCCAGGGATCGAGACCCTGCGCCGGCTGGCGATACCGGCCCCTCCCCTGGGATCGCTGGAGTCGCCGTCGCGCTTCGGCGTACCCCCGATTCCCGCGCTGCAGGCTGTAGAGGACTGAGTCATGCTGCTGCTCGACCCAGCATCCGTGTCAGGAACCAGTCCGGGACTGCAGCAAGTGCACCGCATCTCGCAACACCTTCGTAACTCGGATCCTCCTTATCGAGGTCTTGGGCTTCCAGACCAGTTGGCGCGAAGCCACTGTAGCGGGGCTAGTAAGGACCGCGCTCTATACGTCCACCAGGGATTCACTGAAGGAGTTGTAACGCGTCACCCACGCTCGGCGTCGACGCCTACCCAAGCCAAGCCTGCCCTCGGTTGACAGGCAGCGCAGGGAACGCACCCCGTTGCGTCTGACTCGTGAGTCGCCCTCGTGGTCGACGCGGTATCCAGCCGACTGCAGCCGTTCATCCGTTCTACGCGGCATCGCATCAAGCGATACACAAGGCGCTAGCTAAGAGGTGGCACGACGCCCTGCGCTATGCGGCCGGGGGTCCCAAGCCCGCCAGGTTGATCGTATCGCCACGCTTGGCGTTTCCTGGTGCTTCAGCCGCTTGATCAACTGCCGCGCTGCCGGGGCTCGTGCTGGGAGACGTGCGTTGGTCCCGCTCTGATGGAGGAGTTGCCGCTGCCGGGCACCTAGGACAACCCCTGATACGGCAGACACGGGATGAGCGGGCTGGGGTAGGTGTCCGCTCGCGAGGAGATCGCCTGTGACAACCCCATACAAATGGACCTGCGCTATGGAGGGTTGGTCTCCCACGTTGTGTTGGCGTGATACGAGCCGATACCGTGAATGCCGGTCGCCTCCGCGCAGCGCGGCTCACGGACCGCCCCGCTCCTCCAGGGACCTCTTGAGCAGGGCGATCTCCTCAGCGAGTCGTCGGGTGCGAGCCTCCACCCGAGACACCTCGTGACTCAACTGCACGCTGACAACGAGCAGGAGAACCGCCGACATCATGAACAGAAGGTTGGAGGGCACCTGCACACCCACCAGGTCGGCAGCCCTCTTTAGTACCCCTGGGAATACCGAGATGAACAACAGCACGGATGACACGAGCAGCCACAGGGCGGCAAATTTCTCCCGAAGGAAGCCACGTCGCAGCATCTCCACGACAAATAGGGTGACCCCTGACGCGGCCGCGATCCCCAGAAGGTAGGTGCTCATGCCGAACCCCGCGGCACTGGTCGGCTGGTCGCCAGAACAAGGGCGAGCAGCGCTCGGGACAGATACAGCACCGACCGGAACGGGTCCTGGCTGGGGTTGCCGCCCTGTCGTATCTGCATCGACACCGGCACCTCCGCGATGGAAAGGCCAGCGCGGTGTGCCAGAACAAGCGACTCGATAGTGTCTCCCAGGTATTCCGCTGGGTAGTGCTCCGCGAACAGCTCTATCGCCCGCCGGTCCGCAGCCCGGAAGCCTGAAGTGGTGTCGGTGAGAGTTGTCCCGGTGACCCGCGAAACCAGCCAGCCTACGACGCGCATTGTGAACCTGCGCATCGCTGGCACGGAGTAAGAGTCCGCGTCCAAGAAGCGCGAGCCGACAACCACCGAGGCGTTGTCGAGTGCCCCCAGCAGCCGGGTGGCCTGGACCGGGTCGTGCTGGCCGTCGGCATCCACCTGCAGCACCGCGTCAAAGTCATGCGCCTTGGCGTAGAGGAAGGCGGTGCGCAGGGCCCCCCCGACCCCGACGTTGAATGGCAGCCTCAACACCACTGCACCAGCCGCCCCCGCTATGGCGGCCGTACCGTCTGCCGAGCCGTCGTCCACCACCACGATGTGCGCAGTTGGCAAGGCGTCTACGGCCTGTCGGACCACCTCCGCGACGGTTGACGCCTCGTTCAGGGCCGGGACTGCGACCATCACCCGCTGCATGTTCCGACTGTGCCACAGTCAACGTCGGCGGCCTCTCAGGCAACGGCCTCATCCAAGGAGTAGACGTACACGGTCGTGCCGTTCGGCCGCTTGATGGCGCTGTCGAGCTGCAGGCAGGGGGCCCCTAGCGGTACCGGTGAAAACACCAAGCCATAGCCCAAAGCCAAGATGTCCGGGGCACAGAGATTCACCCTCAACTCCGCAGCATCCTCCGCGATGACCGCGCCGGCGATCGGACGTGCTTCAGGGTCGTAGACCCAGGTGTAGTTGCGGTAGTTGTTCCACAGGGATTCCCCGCCGGGGGCGACGGACTCCCAGAAGTCGACGTTGGGATACGGCGTCGTGCCGGACAGAACCTCCATACCTCCGCCACGCACCAGCGCCGGTAGTTCCCTCCCCCCTAGGGTTATGGCGCGACTGTTCGGGTTGTCCTGCGCATATTCGGCAGCGATCCTGGCCACCGGGTCGTCATGCAACGGTCCAACACCTCGGTAGAGGGGATTTACCAGCGCGAAGGACACAATGCCGTAAGCTGCCGCCACGGGCAGCAGAACCCGCCAGAATGTGTCGAGTGCAACTGCCGCGAACGTGGCAGCCATCAATGCGCCGCCCGCCACCACGACCAGCAGCCAGCCAGCGCCCATAGCCACATAGAGTTGCGTGGCCGACCACCACGCGACCCCAGCACTCAGGATGATCCCGAGGATCGCGATCACCGCCATCGCCGACCGGGGCACCCGGGTGAGCCGCAGTTGACCCATGCAGGCGACGAGCAGCAGAGCGCTGAACCCGATGGCCATCGGAGCTCGGTAGCCGGGGATACGCGTCAGTAGGGTTAGTTCCCCGAGAGTTTGCGGGAACGACGGCCACTGACTCCAGGCCAGAAGTAGCACCAGGACCGCCCCCTGCGTAACTAAAGTCCAGCGCCCCACCGGCCACCTCGGCAGGGCGGGCTCGCGGGGGCGTGCGAATAACACGAAGAGCACACCCAGCAGCGCCACCACCGCCAGCGGTACCCACGACGACGACGCCTGGCTCTGGTTGCTGGCAACGGGTTGGGAATCCGTCACGGCGGCATATAGATTCGTGGATGCGCTGAACAACTCCCTAAGGGTGCCTTCACCGGCCTGCGACACCCTTTGCCCCGGATACACAGTTCCGCTGATCAGCGCCAACTCCTCGGCGACCTCTGCGTACCAGACGAACAGCAGCACTCCGGCCGCCAGTAACAACCCGCCCAGAGCCTGCAGCACTCCCGGCCACTCGGGTCGGGCGTCGATGAGCAGGCCGAAGATCAGGGCGGAGACCACCAGCGCCGCGCTGAGACTCCACGGTGGGTACAGAACGATGAGCAGAGCCGCCAGGAAGTAGCCGGAAGCAGCGCCGGTAAGCAGCCTGACCCAAGCCCTGCCTGAGCGGACAGCGATCAGGAACAGGGCCGCCGCCATCGACGCGAATCCGATGAACAGGGCCGGAGTCGGCGAAGTCCACCACGCAGCATACGGCGTGAAGCCCGCCAGAATCGCCAAGCCCGCAGACAGGCTCGGACGGTCCGTGATCAGGAGCAGGAGCCAGTAAACCCCGATCACCGCCAGGGCCAACGGGAACCACCAAGCCCAGGCTAGTCCCCGCTGTTCGGCGAGCAGGAGATAGCCCCACGTGTGAGGCTTAGCAATAGTGGGCCAACCCCAGTACGGCGTGCTGTAGGAGAAGGCCCCCAGATCCGTCGGTGTCAGGCCGACCCAGGGCTGCGACGGGAAGCCCCCGCGCGATTGACCCACGGCGAGCGGGGTACCCACGGCCCATTCGTCCGAGCGGATGGGGCGGGGCTGCCCCCACAGCAGGTCCGGATCCTGATCGCCGGTGACCACGGTCTCCGTGGTCACCGGTGGGGGGGCAGAAAGGATGCCGATGGACGAACCGCTGACGCTCACTGCCGTAAGTAACGTCAACACCAAACCAACGCTGGCGGGGAAGGCCCACCGCCTCACCGCTGCGGCAGAGAAGTCCAGCGCCATCATCTCCCCTCACATGCCGAATCCTGGATCACAACGATACGGGTGCACCCTGAATGGGAAGACAAGGTGGCGACGAGGGCAGCAGGTCTCAGGGCGGACGTCCCTGCGCACCGTACTATTACCGAGAGGTCGATTCGTTGTGAATTCGGCCGGGAAGCAGTGTGGAGGCTCAGCATGTACCGCGAACGCCGCATCGCCGTAGTGGTACCCGCGTACAATGAGGAAGCCTTGATTGCCAAGACCGTGCAGGGGCTGCCGGGATTCGTGGATTTCATCGTTGTCGTGGACGACTGCAGCACCGACGGGACCTTCGAGGCCATCAGCAGCGTCCAGGACGATCGTCTCGTGGTACACCGGCTTGAACGTAACCTCGGGGTCGGTGGGGCCATCCTCACTGGGCATAGGATCGGCATGGACAAGGGCGCAGACATTCTGGTAGTGGTCGCCGGTGACGACCAAATGGACCCAGATCACATGCCCCGACTCCTGGATCCGATGATCGAAGACGGATACGGCTTCACGAAGGGCAACCGCTTCTACTCCTTAGCCAGTCTCGCTGGCATGCCCCGACACCGGGTTATTGGCAACATGGGCTTGACGTTCGTCAACAAGGCCGCGAGCGGGTATTGGAACATCGTCGATCCGCAAAACGGCTATACAGCGGTGACCCGCGAGGCTCTGCAGATGATCCCCTTCGACAAGATCGCGCAGCGGTACGACTTCGAGAACGACCTTCTGGTGTGGCTCAACATCGCGAACATCCGCGCCCGGGACGTGAACATTCCCGCCCGCTACGGGGCGGAGACCTCCACCATCAGCCTCACCACGTTCATCCCCCGCCTGCTGCACACCTTCTTCAGAGGATTCTGGCGGCGCATGTGGTACAAGTATATGCTCTGGTCCTTCTCCCCGATCGCACTGCTCTTCCTGCTCGGAATCATGCTCCTGGGCTTGGGCACCATAGTCGGGCTGTGGGCAACATGGGAGGCGTTCCATGGCGTCAGCCCGACAGCCGGCACCACCGTCTTGAGCGTCGTTCCCTTCTTCTGCGGCTTCGTGCTCGTCGTCCAGTCGCTGGTGTTAGATATCCAGGCGACGCCTGATTGAATCCCTGCCAGTTCCTTCTTACGGTGACCAGGCCCGGCTGACAGCGTCGATGACGTTGCGTACCGCCAGCAGGTATCCAGGACCAACCCTGTCATGTGGTTCCAGCACGGCACCTTCGGCCCACTCGTTCCAAGCATTGATGAAGACGAGGCGATGCTCCGGCTCGCGCGGCATGACCTGTTCCACGGCGGCCAGCAACCAACGGTGGAATGTGTAGGGATTGCTGCCGTACCAGATGTCCGAACTCCACTGCCTGCGGGCGGTGTTATCGAAAGTGACCATGACCCCCGGGTAACTGTCCGCAGAGACGTATCGGGGCATACCAGCCACCTGCTCATCCACCGTCCGCTCATAGCTGAGGATGTTTCCATGGAACCGGTAATCGACCTGCAGTGGTCGAGGCTTCTGCTGCGGCCAAGTGGTGCGGTGAGGGGGAAACCCGAGTGTGCCATCGAAACCAAACTGGTGGACATCCCGGCTGAGGCCGTCGAACTCCGGATCGACGTCCACGCTGAGCAGCAGCAGTTCCCCCACTCCCGCCTTCTCGGCGATCGCGCGCCATGCCACCACTGTTTCAGCCAGGTCGGGGATCTGCCGGGGCCGGTAGACTGCCAAGATGGCCTTGCCGTCAACGCGCAGGTACCGGGGATCCAGCAGATAATGCAGCGCGTCCTGGACGAACTGCGATGAGTCGATGTGCTCGTAGTCCTGACCTAGGAGGACGTTCTCCGACCGGCCGTCCCAGCGACGCGTCCAGTTCTCATTGGCCCACATGATGCAGAAGGGCGTCGGATCGTCGGACTCCAGCCGGTCCTGCAGCGGTCGTTCCAGGATCGGTCGTCCGGCGAACCAGTAGTGGTAGTACATGAAGCCGTGGATCCCGGCCGACCGCGCCAGGTCGTTCTGCATCGCCACCGACTCGGGCAGGCGCAGGTCGTAGAAACCGGTGGTGGTGGGCAGCTTAGGCTGATGATGACCCAGGAAGACCGGACGGGCACTGGTGACGTTGGTCCACTCCGTGAACCCCTTTCCCCACCATCTGTCGTTATCCGGTACGGGATGAAACTGAGGGAGGTAGAAGGGAACGATCCGGACCTGGGGTTCGACCGGGCCGAGGAAGGGTTTGCTTCTGGTTTCTGAGCCGGACGTGGCCGAGACTCCGGCAATGCGCAAACCCGCTTCGGAGACCAGGATGCCAAGCAGTCTCTCGATGGCGTGCGCTGTGGTCGCGTTGACCTGCCCAGACTCCTCCTCGAAGTCGTGCCGAGACGCGTTCAGCGCCCGTAGGGCCTGCACGACGAAGCCCCTGACCCAGTACATGGAACCCGCGGCGAATTTGAGCGTCTCCTCCCTCACCCCCAGTTCCAAGCGGCGGGCGAGTTCCTTGGTTGTCGGTTCGTTACCGCCCCAGAACTCCGGGCCCAGGACACTGTCATCGGAGGTGACGATTCCGATTCGCGGATTGCGGGCGAACGTCTCAAGGATTCGTTCGACCTGCTTGCGGGACCCAACCAGGTCCCGAAGCAGACCTCTTCGCCATTCACCCCCTGTTCCGGCCAACTCATGGCCGTGCCGCCACTCCGAGCGCTTGGTATGCAGCTTCAAAACCATCTCATATGGATCCAGCAGACCGGCGTTCACCACTTGTAGAAGTGGCCACATGTCTCGGCCACGGTTCTCGACGTCGAGCACCCGGACGCAGCGTGCGGCGGGGCAGTTGATGTCGACATGTGTGCCACTGGCATTCGTGATGATGAGGTCGAAGGGCACCGGGATGCTGGGAAGTTCAGAGAGGATTTCATCGACGAGTTCCGGGAAGAACACGTGCACGACAACCACGACACGCGGAGTTCCGACCTGTTTCTCGCAGGGCAGCCACTCCTGGGACAGCGCCAGCCGTCGGTGGTCGGGTAGTCGGTCCAGCCATGCCTCTAGCGACGCCGGGCCCCTGCGAGCGACGCCGATGCGGGCGGCGCGCGATTTGTTGCGGCGCTCCCGCAGATTCTCGTAAACGCGGGGCATCCTTCGGCGCGCGTAGGCCTTCAGGCTCTGTTTGTAAGGCATGATCCTGCTAGATCCACTCCTTGACTTCAGTCCCGAAGCGGCGGTGCACCTCCGCCGCGACGTCACCCGAGTCTGCCGCAACCTCCGGCTCGGCGAGCAGTTGCCTCTTCACCATGGGAAGGCCCGCGTCCAGCAGCGTCCGCCAGGCCCTGATGGTGGGGTTGTCTCCCCGGTTGGTCACCACGGATTGCGACGGAAAAGCCACTGCCGTGCTGAACGCCTCCCGCAGAAGCAGCCGCCCGAGGCCCAATTCGTATCGGCGGATGACGTCGTCCTTTGACCCGTGCACCCGGACCGAGCCCCAGAAACTGCGCATCGCGGGCTCCTCGAGCACTCCGTTGCGATATCCCACGAAATAGCTCTGGGGATGCCACCCGAATTGCACGGAGTCGGTCAGCGACCAGACATCCGCAGGGGTGCGCAGCATCCGGTCCAGCAATGGACTCAAAGGCGTGAAGGGACCAACCATGCTGTCATTGGCCAAGATGACTTCGCGGGCACTGCGGATCTGTGGCAGTTCGGAAAGGGTCGCGGCCCAGGTCCCGAAATCGTACCCGCTGTTGGGACGTCGGAAGACACAGGCCGATTGAGGCTGATCCGGCCATCCGCCCGGGCGCTCACCGTCGAACTCGGCGGCACTTACCACCACGACCTGGAAACCGAATTCGCTCAGGGACCCTGCGAGCCCCCTGATGGATCGGGACAGGGAGCCATCGGCCGACCAGTGGGCCAGCACTGCTACCCGCTCGGGCCGCCACTGCTCCGAAAGCCGGGGCCCCGACTCCCATTCGAGAGTCGGGTCGACTGGCTCGCCAGATCCCCGGCGCCAGTGCCACCTCATTCGTCGGACGTCCCGAGCCAGCGCCGCATCGGCGCTGTGAAACGCCAACTCCGGCTCGTGCGCAACTCGGCCAATTGCTGGGTCATCCGGTCAAGGTCGGCGCGTAGCGCTTCTGACTCCCGGCGCGCCTGATCCCGCTGCACCACGGCCGCATCGCGGGTTGCCAGCAGTTCTAGGTCGACGCTCTCTCTTTCGCGGGTAGGCAGCGCAAACTCCTTTGTGCCCACCAGTTCGCTGAAGGGCGGATACGAGATGTCCTTCTCCATGACAACGATGCTGTCGAAAACGTGGACAGCTCGCAGGTGCAGTTGCCATACCGTAAGTTGCTCTTGCTCGGAGAAGTGATATGCGTTGAGGTCGTCTAGCCGCTCGCGCGCCCAGTCCAGCAGGCTTACGGCTCCGGCATCCCGGTACTCATCCCAGTACGAAGTGTGCACGTCTTCAATGAGGTACACCCCAGCATCGTTGAGCAATGGAAAGAGCACCTCCGCTGAGGTTATCTGTTGGTTCACCGTATGGCCGCCGTCGTCGATAATCACGTCGAACGGGCCGTGCTCCTCCTGGACCCTCGCCAGGTCCGCCGGGTTGGCCTGATCGCCAATGACCACCGGGAACCTGGGATCGGTGAGATCCCTGGCTGTTGGATCAATGTCAAAACCCACAAGGTGCGCTGCCGGGCCCAAATAGTCGGCTAGCAGATCGATCCCCCCACCCCGGAAAACACCGATCTCGAGGACTCGGACATTCGATCCCACAAAACGGGAGAGATACCGCTCGTAGATCGGAAAGTAGTGTGGCCACTTGTCCAGCGGCCGGCCGGCCTTATTTCCGAAGAAGAAGCGGGTCATGGGCGACTGCGCCTGTTTCTGCCACCAATGGCCCCGATAGAAACAGATCCGATAGCTCTGGTTGATCATCCACTTTTCGCCACCACAAGCCCTCAACCAATCCCCAAATGCGCGCGCCGCCTCCGCGACCGATGGGGCTGCGAGGAAGAGCGCGGCGAGATCCTCCCGCTGTTCCTGGGGGACATCTGCCTTCTCGAACGCAAGGCTGGCGGCCCGGTCGAGATAACCACCGGCAAGGGCGTACAGGACCGTCTGCCCGGTCTCCTCATCGAAGATCACGCTGCATCCTTTCGCCAGTCGGTACCAGGTCCCATGTCCCCGGCATCTGCACCAGACCGGGTTCATCACTGCCACTGGATCTCACCCGGAACTGGTAGGCCCGGTCCACGTAGTCAAAGACATGTGCCCTATCGACAATAGCGGCAGAGATCCCGAACTCCGCCGGCTGCAGAAGGAGCCTGTCCACCGTGAAGTGCACGAACCCGCGACCCTTTTGCACGGACCATCTCTTAGTGGATCCAGAGTTGGGTCCGGCCACCGAGATGCCCGCCTCATTGATAAAGCCGAGACCGAACACGGCGTTCCCCAAATCGGCGACCGCCTCGTACTCGATCCGGAACGTGACCCGTTGCCCGGCAACGACCGGCGCCCGCTCGAAAGGCCCCTCATCCGCAGACCACTTGACATCCTTCACCCGAATCTCACCGCTGCCCCGCCGCCCGGAATCGTTGATGCTCTCGCCCTCTCTGGCAGCCTCCCCAGCGTTGACGTCAGCCAGGTACTCGCGGACTACCGCCCGGGATTCCCCGCGTGCCTTTATCTCTCCCGAGTCCAGCCAAAGCACCTCATCGCAGACATCCTCCATAAGTGACATCGCGTGGCTCACGACGACTATCGTGGCGCCAGAGCGGCGCATCTCGAAGAGGTGGTCGAAACACTTACGCTGAAACCGCTCGTCGCCCACCGCAATCACTTCGTCAACCACGAGGACGTCCGGTTTGACGTTCACGGCCACAGCGAAGCCTAGACGGACGAACATGCCGGAGGAGTACACCTTGACCGGGGCATCAATGAAGTCCCCAATCTCGGCGAATTCCACGATCTTGTCCGAGACCTGGGCAATCTCCCGCGGGGATAGGCCCAGGATAGAGGCATTCAGATCGATGTTCTCCCGGCCGGTCAACTCGCCATGAAAGCCCGCGCCAAGCTCGAGGAGCGCGGACAATCGCCCGTTGACCCGCACTGAGCCGGACGTGGGCCGGTAGATCCCAGAGATCACTTTCAGGGCCGTCGACTTGCCCGACCCGTTGGAGCCCACCAAACCTAGTGTCACACCCTGCGGGACGGAAAAGGAAATGTCCCGCAAAGCCCAGAACTCATGTCGGTCGGCTTTGGAACTGCCTCGCACGACGCGCTCCTTCAGCGATGTGCGGCGGTGCGGGTTGATGATGAACCGTTTGCTCACTCCGTCCACACTGATGGCCAGATTCGCCATCAGATCGACTCACTCACGTCAAGACCCCAGCGCTGATACACCCATCGCAGGACAATGAGTGACACTGACGTCCAAGCGAGCATGGTCAACCAGACGGATGCGGAGGGCACCTGCAAACTGTAAAGCAGGCCCCGCTCCGCGCCGATGAAGGAGGCGAGCGGGTTCAACTCGAATATCGCACGCACCGGAATCCCTTTCCACTCCTCCGGGATGAGGCTCGCGGGGTAGAGTATGGGAGTCACGAAGAACAGCATTTGAAGCACCACGGACACCAACTGCGCCAGGTCCCGCATATACACGTTCAGGATGGCCACCGTTGTTGACAGAGCAATAGTAAAGGCGACAAATAGCAGGATCCATATGGGAAGCAGCAAGAAGGTAGCGGACACGTTTCCCAACACGATGAGCAGCATCGCGACCACGGCCAGTTCGATGCCGCTTTGGACGAGAACGGCGAGGGAGGAAGCAACCGCCGGAACGTAGGCAGGAATGAACACCTTCTGGATCAGCGATCCGCTCGCCAGCAGCGTCACCGGAGCCAAATTCATGGCGTTGAGAAAGAAGCCCCACGGCACTAGTGCTACCAACAACCAGACCGCGTACGACCCAGCCTCGCCGTTGCCCATGGGTGGTGGCTGGGCGCGGAAGACAAGCGAGAACACTACGGAGTAGATGATGACAGTAGTGATCGGGACAGCAAGGGCCCACAGCCAACCGAGTGCAGTTCCTTTGAATCGGGCCTTCAGGTCCCGACGCGCGAAGTTGAGGATCAGGAACCTATAAGCCCATAAGCTCTTCATCCCTGGGCCGGTTGGCGCTGAGCCTTCACGCAGCGTTCCACTCATCGCTGAACACACTTCACAGGCGCAACTGTAGTGCCCGCCGCCGCCCCCGCCGCGGTGCACCTCTGGGGCCTCACCGCTCAGAAAGGAGGTTCAATAGGTACTCGCCATACCCGCTCTTGCGCAACTCCGCACCAAGGAACTGCAACTGCTCGTCATCGATCCAACCATTCCGCCAGGCCAACTCCTCCAGGCATCCGACCTTCATTCCCTGGCGGCGCTCGAGGACCCGCACATACTCACTGGCGTCATGCAGGGACTCGAAGGAACCAGTGTCCAGCCAGGCAGTGCCTCGCTGCAGGACTGTCACTGTCAGCTGGCCCCGCTGGAGATACCACTCATTGACTGCCGTGATCTCGAGCTCGCCCCGAGCGCTGGGCGTAATCTCCTTAGCCACTTCGACGACATCCGAACCGTAGAAATAGAGTCCTGGCACTGCATAGCGGCTCTTGGGACGTGCAGGCTTCTCCTCCAGAGATATGGCGTTCCCTTCAGAGTCGAACTCGACGACGCCGTAGTCCGAAGGGTTCGAGACCGAGTAGGCGAAGACATGACCGCCCGTCACATCGGTAAGAGTACGCAACTGTGTACCGAGGCCAGGGCCATGAAAGACGTTGTCACCCAACACCAAAGCGGTTGCGTCACCCGCGAGGAAGCTTTCACCCAGCAGGAACGCTTGGGCCAAGCCCTCCGGAGCGGGCTGCACCACGTACGAGAAGCGCATTCCTAACTCATTACCGTCTCCGAGGAGCCGTTGAAAGGCCGGCTGATCCTCAGGTGTCGTAATGATGAGAATCTCCCGCAGACCCGCAGCCATAAGGGTACTAATCGGGTAGTGGATCATAGGCTTGTCGTAGACGGGGAGTAACTGCTTGCTGACGCCCCGGGTGATGGGCCACAGTCGCGACCCGGTACCGCCGGCAAGCACAATTCCTTTCACACGCCGAGTGTATGGGCAACCGAACCGAACTCGGGGCACCGCTACCGTGGTGAGGACGATAAGGAGCATTCGTGAAGCTACTCGTGACCGGCGCCGCCGGTTTCATCGGCTCGAACTTCGTACGCCGCATGCTGTCTGGCGCCTACCCCGGCCATACCGACACCACGGTGACCGTCCTCGACAAACTCACATACGCCGGTGTTCGCGCAAACCTCGACCCGGTCGCCGGCAACGAGCGCTATACCTTCGTCGAGGGCGACATCTGCGATGGGGACCTCCTAGCCGACCTCGTGCCCGGCCATGACGCCATCGTGCATTTCGCGGCGGAGTCCCACGTCGACCGTTCGATCACAGGTGCCAGCGACTTCGTCCTGACCAACGTGCTGGGTACCCAGAAGCTCCTGCAGGCCGCCCTCAACGGTGGCGTGCAGCGGTTCGTCCACGTCTCCACGGACGAGGTGTACGGATCCATCGATGAGGGCTCCTGGCGCGAGGATTTCCCGCTGGCGCCGAACTCTCCCTACTCAGCCTCCAAAGCCTCCTCAGACCTGCTGGCCCGCTCCTACTTCCGCACGTTCGGGCTCGACGTCGTCATCACCCGCTGCTCGAACAACTACGGGCCGTACCAGTTCCCCGAGAAGGTCATTCCGCTCTTCGTGACGAACCTGATGGACGGGCTGCAGGTGCCGCTGTACGGCGACGGCCTCAACATCCGCGACTGGTTGCATGTTGACGACCACTGCCGGGGGATTCAGCTTGTGCTTGATGGCGGGCGTGCAGGAGAGATCTACAACATCGGTGGCGGCACGGAGTTGACGAACAAGGACCTCACGTACCGCCTGCTGGACGCGATGGGCGCGGGCGAGGACATGATCCGTCCGGTCGAGGACCGGAAGGGTCACGATCGCCGGTACTCGGTCGACATCGGGAAGATCTCCTCGCAGTTGGGGTATAAGCCTGAGGTGAGCTTCGATGACGGCCTGGCGGCGACGATTGACTGGTACCGGGACAACGAGGCATGGTGGCGCCCGCTCAAAGGCACCTCATGACGTGGCTGGTGATCGGATCGCGGGGTCAGTTAGGGACCGACCTCATGGACCTGCTCGGGGACGGCGCGGTCGGCCTGGACGTACCGGACATCGACATCACCGACGTCGACTCGGTGTCGGACGCCGTGTACGACCTGAACCCAGATGTGATCGTGAACTGCGCGGCGTACACGGCGGTGGACGCCGCCGAAAGCGATGAAGCGCGTGCGGACATGGTCAACGGCCTTGGGCCCGCGAACATCGCCGAAGCCGCGTCGCAGGCGCGCCTGATCCACGTGTCCACCGACTACGTGTTCGACGGTTCGGCGACGAGCCCTTACGCGGAATCTGCCGAACCGGCCCCCGCCAGCGCGTACGGACGCACCAAACTCCGCGGGGAGCAGGCCGTATCCAGGCACCCGGAGGCCTACATCGTGCGCACCGCGTGGCTGTACGGCGTGCACGGGCAGAACTTCGTGAAGACCATGCTCGGTTTGGAGCAGACCAAGGAGACCCTCAGCGTCGTTGACGACCAAGTCGGACAGCCGACCTGGAGTCGTGATCTCGCGCGGCAGATCATCCTGCTGGGGGAGTCAGACGCCCAGCCCGGGATCTACCACGGCACGAACTCGGGGCAGACGAGTTGGTACGGGTTGACCCGGCGCATCTTCGAGTTGATCGGTGCCGATCCTGGCCGGGTGCTACCCACGACCACTGACCAGTTCCCGCGACCAGCTCCCCGGCCGCCGTACAGCGTGCTGGGTCACGAACGGTGGGCGGATTCAAGCCTGCCGGAGATGCGACCGTGGGATCAGGCCCTTGAGCAGGCACTTCCGCTTATCGTCGCCGAGATGGCCTAAGCCAGATTCACCCGGAACTGCTTGCAGGCTTCATAGTCCGGCAGCAGCCCCTGCTCCGCCGCTGCGGCAAGCCTCGGGGCCGCGGCATCTTTGGCCGACAGTGACACCTGCTCCCGGCTGATACCCCAGTCGATTCCGATGGCCGGGTCAAACGGATCCACCTCGTGTTCGCCACTGGGGTTGTAGCTTGTGCTGCAGAGGTACACGACAGTGGAGTTGTCCTCCCTCGCCACAAAACCGTGACCGAGCCCCTCCGACAGGTAGACCAAATGCCTAGTGTCGGTGTTCAGCTCGACAGCCTCCCACCGGCCAAAGGTGGGTGAGCCCACCCGGATGTCAACGATGACGTCCGTAACTGCTCCGCTCAGGCACGTGACATATTTCGCCTGTCCCGGAGGCACATCGGCATAGTGGATTCCCCGCAACGTGCCTTTCGAGGACACCGAGCAATTCGCCTGCGCGAGAGTCAGCGGGTGGCCCACGGATTCGGTGAACGACGAGTCCTTGAACCACTCGAAGAACAGCCCACGAGCATCTCCGTGCAGTTTCGGCGTGATGACGTAGGCGCCTTCGATGGAGAGTTGCTCGATCTGCATATCCCATTTCTACAGGAACTAGGGTTGACCCCGTGAAGGCGCAGATCGTGCTAGCGACCCACAATCCGCGCCCCGACCTGCTGGAGCGGCAGCTTCGCTCGCTGATCGCGCAGACCGAGCGCGACTGGCAGTGCCTAGTTCTTGACGACGCGTCACGGGATCGCGCGGCCGTAGCCAGGGCGCTCGTGGACCCCCGCTTCACCCTGCTATCGCCCCACGACCACCTTGGCCCCTACCGCGCTTTCGAGACCCTGCTCGCCCGTGCCGACGACGTCCCGGTCTTCCTGTGCGACCAAGACGACAACTGGCACCCCGAGAAACTCGCTCGGATGCTCGCAGTCTCCGGAACCACCTTCAGCGCCATGCGGGTAGTGGACGAACGGGGTATGCCAGTGCGCGCCCGGTTCCTACCCCCGCCCCCGGACCTGACCCCGGCCGGCCTGCTGCTCATGAACTGCGTCTCGGGTACCGCCCTGAAGATCTCACCCCAGGTGCGCACTGCGGCCGTGCCCTTCCCTGCCCCCACCCTGCGCGGCTGGCACGACCAGTGGCTGGCCGCGGTCGCCGCCCGCCTGGGCGAGTTGACATATATCGACGAGGCGTTGGTCGACTACACCCAACACGCTTCGCAGGTCGTGGGCGACGGCCTACGAGCGGTGACCGCACGCCGCCTGCGCAGGTTCCTGCAACGACCCGATCTCCGTTCGCGCACGGACTGGGTACGGGTCAGCGCCCACCGATTGCTGGAACTACCCGGGCCCGCCGACCAGGAACTGGAAGCGATCGCGGTAGGCCGCTTCCGTCAGGTTCTGCGCCACCATTCGATCCCGCGCAGCCGGGCCACCCTCCTGCTGGCGGGCCGCTGGGGCTGACCTCGGTAAAGCCGGGATCTGAGCGATACGGAACGCACCAAGTGCTCTGATCTGTTCTCCGCGTTGAGGCTCGCCGCCAGAACCCGCATCCGATCTCGCAAACCACCTGCCCATAGGGTGACGACCATGACCACAACGGCGCCCCAGCAGGCGACCGTGCGCAAAGAAGTCGGCGGCTTCCTGGTCGTCGGTGTGCTCGCTGTGATCATCGACTTCGCCCTCTTCAACGGTCTGCTCTGGGCCGGCTGGAAGGTGTGGGCGGCCAATGCCGTCGCGCTGTTCGTCTCCATGACCTTCGCCTTCGTCGGCAACTACAAGTGGACCTTCGCCCACCGCGAGGTCAAATCCCTGTGGCATGCGTACGCCGCGTTCGCGGGCATCAACCTCGCCGCCGTCGCCTTCATAGAGGCCGTGGTCGTCGCCGCCGAAGTGCTCTGGGCGCCCGGGGCACTGTGGCTCAACATCGTCAAGGCAGTCGCAACAGCAGTAGCCACCGTCGTCCGCTTCTTCGCCTACAAGAAGTGGGTCTTCTTCTAACGGCCACAGTGCCCCTCACCCGCGCCGTGGCGACACTGAAAACCTGTTACCGATTACTGTGGAACCAGGAGGTGAGGCGTGGGTTTACTGGATCGTTTCGAACAGCGGGTCGACCGCGCGGTGAACGGCGCCTTCGCGAAGGCCTTCAAGTCCGAGTTGCAACCGGTCGAAGTGGCCTCCGCCCTGCAGAACGAGATGGACGC
>JAKOZM010000212.1 GCA_029779995.1 Actinomycetes bacterium | reverse complement strand
CCACCTGCGGGACCGTCGGAGGCGTCTCCTTGACCTTGTTCGTCAGGTCGACCTTCGTGGTCTTGATCGAGATGATCGTGACATCACCGGAGACCTTGGAGTCCACCTCCTGCGCGGCACGCAGCGACTGCAGGCTGGTGTTTCGCTCGGTGCCGATCGCGACGGCGTCGAAGCAGGTCGGGAGAGACTGTCGAGGATTGCTCAGGCACGTGGTCTGAGCGCGGAGGTAGTCCCGGTAGACGGCTTCGGCGTGCTGAGCGGCTTGGTCCTCCGCTGATGTCGTTGACGGGGACGGGGACGCGGTCGTCGTCGCGGTCGGGGTTGACGTTGTCGTTGCGGTGCTCGCCGTCGGGTTGGCGTTGCCGTCTCCCCCGGTGCACGACGCCAGAAGGAGGGCAGCCGTCAGGATGCCGGCCATCTGCTTGTTCATACCTGCTCCTCGAGTTCCGTCAGTTCCCTAAGGCGGTCATTCCTCGTTGTGGGATCAGTATGTCCCAACTCGGCGTCATAGAGGGTAGCCCTTATGGGCTCATTGGGTTCGGGGGTCGTCAGCGCACATCGGTGCCCCTGCCTTCGATGTCTCGCGTGATGAGCTGCTGCGCCGTTCCATCCCGCGTGTCCTGAGGGTTATCCGACCACATCGGGGTGACATTTGCCCGGTTAGGTGCGCCTGCTGTGGATGGTCCTCCCCCAGTCGGGGTGCTCAGCTAGTCAGGGCGGCCTGGACGGCCTCGGGGCTGGTGGAGAGGGCTGCCGCGAGGGCGGCGAGGGTTTTGGGGCTTGGGGTTGCGTGGCCGTCGGCTTCCCAACGTTTGACGGTCGAGACACCGCTGCTGGTGGCCGCAGCGAGCTCGACGACGGAGAGGCCAGCGGCGAATCTGAGCCAGCGAAGATTCGGTCCACTCTCTGGGGGCAGCAGGAGTTCGCGGGCGTCGACCCCCAGGGCTCGCGCGACGCTGTGAAGGGTCCTGGGACTGCGCGGCCGCGCCTCCCCTCTTTCCCAGCGGGAGATGCGATCGCCCGCAGCGAGCCCGACTCGTCGGGCTAGTTCGTTCTGACTCAGGCCAGCGCGTTCGCGGGCGCGGCGTAGCGCGTCACCGTCGAGGGCGGGAGCGGTTTCCATAGCGGGACCCACCCTAGGGCTCAGCTGGGCTCACTTCGCGGTGGTCTCCTGAGTGGACAGGTAGCGCCGTAGGGCGGCCCCACACAACGCCGAACGGGAAGCAGCGCCGTGCTTTGCGACCAGGGCGTCGATCGCTTCAAGGTTCGTGGAGAGCAGACGCAGTGAGAGCGTGGACAGCGGATCGGGGGTCACAGGCCGCGGCGTGCGCCGCACGAAGAGGCCGTCGCTGACCGGCCGGGGCGTTGCGTCTGCTAGTAGGGCGTCCAACTCGCTCTCCGTGGCGCTCAGGGCGTCCAGGAGGACCTCCGGCTGCGACGCACGGTCCTGTCGAGCTCGTTGCCTGATCTGGGCGACCAAGGAGGCCGGGAGAGACAGCGTGACGTTGCGCGTGGTCGTGGCGGCGCTGCTGACCGGGCGGGGCGCCGAATGTCTGCCGCTGGGCTTTGACGGTGCTTGGGCTGGGGGCAGCTCGACGGCGGCCGCCGGGGCCGGCGCGTCGGATGGGCCGCGTGGACGGCGCGCGGGCGGTGGCGGAAGTGCGGCCGTGCGTGAGAGGCCAGGGACAGCGGCGAGAGGAGTTCGTTCGTTGCTCATGCCGTCGCCTCTGCCGTTTGCGCCCGTTCGCGGGCATCGATGCTGGTCAGGATCTCTTGTGTGAGCAGCACGAAGTCTTCGGCGAGGGCCGGCGCCGACCCAGGGACCCGCTCTGGG
>JAKOZM010000198.1 GCA_029779995.1 Actinomycetes bacterium | reverse complement strand
ACCTGACCTTGATTGTGGATCTGCGCACCAAGGTGGAGCTGGAGCAGGCGCCGGACCAGCCGTTCGCCGCATACACCTGGCTGGACGTGCTGGCGGATTCCTCGATGGCGTCGCAGGCCAGCATGGAACCCCTGTTCGCCGACCCGAAGGCCTTCGAGACGTTCCTGTCCGACGGCACCGCCGAGCAGTACATGCGTAAGGCCTACCTGGAGTTCGTGGATCTGCCCAGCGCGCGGCGGGCCTACAGCCGCTGGCTGACCGACCTGGCGACCTCCGATGGGCCGGTCCTGGTGCACTGCACCCATGGCAAAGACCGCACCGGATGGGCGGTTGCCTTGGCGCTGCTGGCGGTGGGCGTCGATGAGGAGGATGTCTTCACCGACTACTTGACCACCAACGACCAGTTCCTGCCAGCGCTGCGGCCGGTCTTCGACGAGGTCGCCGCGCAGGGCCTCGATCCCAGCCTGCTCGAGCCGGTGCTCGGCGTCCGCGCGGAGTATCTCCAGACCACGCTGGACCGGGTCGCTGCCATCGGCGGGCTGTCGGCCTACCTCACCGACCTGGAAGTGGACGGGGCCATCCGCGATCAGCTCGCGCAGCGACTCCTGGGCTGAACCTCAGGCCGATCGTGACTTGGCCTGCTGCGCATCCCAGATGCGCTGCACCTCGTCAGCCACCCAGTCGTGGCACGCGGCTTCAGAGTCGCAGAGCAGCAGCGCGGACTCGACCCGCGCGCGCTCGGAGTCCCCGGCCCGCAGCAGGCGCTGAATGTCCCAGAGGCGGCTATCGAACTCGATGTGGCAGTCGGTGGTGCTCATGGCAGACAGCATGCGCGCAGGGTGTGACAAAACCACTGCGCCACGCCGGGGCTGCCCGACAGCGTCCGGTACGTGGGAGGTCAGGCGAGGGTCTCGATGGTCTGCATCGCGATCTCGAGCTCCTCATTGGTGGGTACGACCAGCACCCGCACCGCCGAGTACGCGGCGGAGACGTCCACCACGACCTCCGGCCCCCGGGTGGCGGCGTTGAGGTGTGGATCCAGCACGATGCCCAGATTCGCGAGCCCCTCGCAGACGGCCGCGCGCACGCGGTAGTCGTTCTCACCCACACCGGCGGTGAACACGAGCGCGTCAACGCCGCCCAGCTCCAGCAGGTAGGCGCCCACGTAGTGCCGGATCTGGTGCACGTAGACCTGCAGCGCGGCCTCGGCGGCGGCATCGCCCCGCTCAGCCGCCGTATGGACCTGGCGCAGATCGTTCTCCCCGGCCAGGCCCTTCATCCCCGAGGCCTTGTTCAGTAAGGTGTCGAGCTCGTCCACAGTGATGCCGGATCGCAGCAGGTGCAGCAGCGCCCCGGGGTCCATGTCCCCGCTGCGGGTGCCCATCACCAGACCTGCCAACGGCGTCAATCCCATCGAGGTGTCCACGCTGCGGCCACCGGACACAGCACAGGCACTCGCGCCGTTGCCCAGATGCAGAGTGATCACTCGGGCCCGGTCGGCCGGCAACGCGAGGTGGTTGGCTGCCGCCCGGCTCACGAACGCGTGCGACGTGCCGTGGAAGCCGTAACGGCGGATCCGGTGCTGTGCCGCCACCTCGCGGTCGATCGCGTAGAGGTAGGCGGCCTCGGGCATGGTCTGGTGGAACGCCGTGTCGAACACCGCGACGTGCGGCACGTCCGGATAGGCCTGCATCGCGACCTCAATCCCGAGCAGGTTCGCCGGGTTGTGCAGCGGGGCCAGCGGTATGCAGTCGCGGATGGCCTCGATCACCTCGGCGTCGATCACCGCGGGGGCCGAGAAGCGGTCGCCACCATGCACCACGCGGTGTCCCACTGCGGTCAACGTCCCGGCGGGCACGGGCACCGTAGCCTCGAAGGCTTCTGCCATCGCGCGCAGCCCTGCCCCGTGGTCGGGCAGGGGGCGTTCGATGACGTGTTCGAGATCGCCGCTGGCGTGGGTCACCCTCGAGGTTCCCTCACCGATCCTTTCGATGAGGCCACCGGCCAGCGTGCTGGGCCCGGTCATGTCGATCAGTTCGTACTTGATGCTCGACGAGCCTGAGTTCAGGACGAGGACCAGGGACATTCAGGACTCCTGGGATTGCACGGCGGTGATGGTGATCGTGTTGACGATGTCCTTGACCGTGCACCCCCGGGACAAATCGTTGACCGGCTTGCGCAGACCCTGCAGGATCGGCCCGATGGCCACTGCTCGCGCGGAGCGTTGCACCGCCTTGTAGGTGTTGTTGCCGGTGTTGAGGTCCGGGAAGATCAGCACGTTCGCTTGGCCGGCGACCTCCGAACCAGGCAGCTTGCTCGCCGCCACCCCCGGGTCGACAGCGGCGTCATACTGAATCGGCCCCTCTATCGGCAGATCGGGCCGGCGTTTCTGGGCGATCTCGGTGGCGGCACGGACCTTCTCGACGTCACCTCCGGTCCCGGAACTGCCAGTGGAGTAGGACAGCATCGCCACATAGGGGTCGATGTCGAAGGCCGCCGCGGTCTGTGCCGAGGAGATCGCGATGTCAGCCAACTGGTACGGGTTCGGGTCGGGATTCACCGCGCAGTCGCCGTACACGAGCACCTTGTCGGCCAGACACATGAAGAAGACGCTGGACACCACGCTGACCCCTTCGTTGGTGCGGATCAGCTGCAGTGCCGGGCGCACTGTGTCGGCGGTGGTGTGGGAGGCGCCTGAGACCATACCGTCGGCCAGGCCGGATTTGACCAACAGCGTGCCGAAGATGGTGACGTCGGTGACGGCGTCGTGGGCGATGTCCATGCTCATCCCCTTGTGCCCCCGCAGATCGCACAACAGCGCCGCCATCTCGTCGCGCAGCGGGTCATGCTCGGGGTGCATGAGTGTGGCTCCCGAGAGGTCGAGGCCCATTGAGCGCGACCGGTCGCGAATCGTGTCGGGGTTGCCCAGGATCGTGAGGTCGCAGATCGAGCGGCGCAGGATCTGATCAGCGGCTCGCAGAATCCGCTCATCATCCCCCTCGGGCAGGACGATGCGGCGCCGGTCGCTGCGGGCCACCCGCACCAACCGGTTCTCGAACATCAAGGG
>JAKOZM010000178.1 GCA_029779995.1 Actinomycetes bacterium | reverse complement strand
CCGTGGCCTCCTGCCGCACCAACTGCAGCCAGATCTCGTACTTCAACGACGGGCTCAAGAACCGCTTCGCACGGCGCTTCCTCGACCCGCTGATGGGCTCGTTCTCGGACATCTTCTGATCCTCCTGTTGTGGTTGGAGGACCCGCCGGATGTTGTCTGATCGACACGCCGATCTCTATCGCGAAGTCAGGCGCAAACCAGCCAGCACTTGTCGCTGTGACACGCCGCGGGGGTTCGCACCTTGTGCCGATTTGGTGGGTGGCTGGGGGTTGTGTGCGGTGATTGGGCACTTGTTGCTGTGACACGCCGTGGCGGATCGCACCTTGTGCCGAATTGGTGGGTGGCTGGGGGTTGCGTGCGGTGATTGGGCACTTGTTGCTACGACACGCCGCGTAGGATCGCACCTTGTGCCGAATGCCGGGCAGCTGAGCAAACCCCGCGAGGATTCGGTAGAGGTGAGCCACAGCAAGAAACCGCCGCCCCAGCAAATGCCGGAACGACGGTTTCCCACCTACGGATTAACTGCTCTTGCGGTTCCTGCGGGAGTTTGCGATCTCGCGGTCAAGCTCGACCACGTTCTGCTCCTTGTGAGCGGCGGCCGCCTTCTCGGCAGCAGCCTTCTCCTTCTGGGTGGCGTCGGCCAGCGCATCGGTGCGGCGCCGATTCTGCCGACCCTCTGCGGCCTTGGCCGCGCGCTTGTTGGCCGCGTCCTTCTTGGCTGCGGCTTCCTTCTCCACCTTCTCTTGGCGCGTCTGCTCGCGGCGCTCAAGTTCTTCCTTGCGGACCTGCGCGCTGCGTTTGGCCTTCTGTTCGGCCTGACGGGCCTGCTCAGCCTTCGCCTGCGCCTTGGCCTCACCCTCAGCCTCGACGCGCTGCGCCTGGGCCTCGCGGTCGACGGCCCGCTCCACGCTGCGAGTAGACGCCTGGATGGCTTTTCCTCGCCGCACCAGCTCCTCATTGCGCAGAAGTCCGCCGGCCATCTGCCACACCGACGACTCGACCTTGCGGAAGCCGACGGCCGGAGGCCATTCGCTGTCCGCCCGGCGGGTGACGCGCTCCACCGCTGTCAGCGGCAAACGCGTGACCTGCAGGCCACGACTGAGCCAGCGCTGGGTGAACGAGTTCTCCGACACCTCGGGATCCAAAGCCTGCGCTCGTTCACGCTCACGATCGGCCTCGGTCCCAAGGTCGGCGGCACGACGGCGCGCGTCGGTCTTCGTGCGAGCAGCATCCACTTCCTGCTTGTGGGCGCTCTCTTGAGCCCGCGCAGCGTCAGCGTCGGCGATGCCCTTGGCACGCTCGGTCTGCTCGTTGATCAGTTCCTTCTCTTTGTTCTCTTCGCGCGAAATCCGCGCCTCTTCCTCTTGCCTGGCCTTCTCTTCGAGCAGGCGGGCACGCTCACTGGCTGCCTCGCGCTGCTCCTCGGTCGCCTCAGCCAGCTCCTCCTGGGCCTGAGCCCGATCAGCGGCGATACGTGCCTCACGGGCGCTGTCAGCCTTGTCGCTGTGCAACCGGCCCTCGCGCTGCAAGGTCTCCTGGCCCGTCACCGAGCCAGCCAACTTCTGCACAGCTCCGGTGACGCGATCCAATGCTTCTTGTCCTACGGAATCCAATTTGAATCTCCTTTCCGTAGCCATCGACTACCCCGGTGCCGTAGTGCCATGCGCACAGTGGTGCAGACCACATCGGCGTATGTCACGCGTCCGGGGGGGTATCGATCGCTCGTAACCACCACAGAAAGGAGTTCCCCTGTGGACTCGATGACTACGACCACTGACACCGAACAATCCACCGTGCAGCAGGCGAAGGAGGAGGCTGCGACGCAGGCTCGCTCGGTAGCCCAGACCGCTTCGGAGCAGACACGACATGTCGCCTCCGACGTCGCGGAGGAAGTGAAGACACAGCTCTCGGAGCAGAAGAGCAAGCTCGCTTCCAGCATCCGCGAGATCGGCGACGAGCTCGACCAGACGGCCCAGTCCGGTCAGGGCACCGTTGCGAACCTTGCAGGCGAGGCTGCCAGCCGCACCCGGCAACTGTCGCAGTGGATCGACACCCACGAGCCGCGCGACGTGCTCGTTGAGGTCGAAGACTTCGCTCGGCAGCGCCCCGTGGTGTTCCTGCTCAGCGCCGCTGCGCTGGGCTTCCTGGTGGGCCGTGTGACCCGCAGCGCCGTGTCGGTCGCCCGCGACAACACGTCGAAGCAGACGTCGGGCACCATCGACCGGCGTGAGGCCAACCTGCCTGGCATGCCGGTGTTGGAGCCGGAGGCTGCCTCGATGCAGCCCGCCGTTGGAATCCCGACGGAGGCCCACCTGACTGGGGAGCGCACGGACACGCTGGCCGGCTCGACCGGTCCGCTGCAGCAGCGCGCTTTCGACTCTGAGTCGGCCTACCCGAAGAGTGACCAGCCGATCGGGGTGGGCGAGGTTCTGCCCGAGACCGGCACCAGCATCGGACAGGTTCGCCGGGACAAGTCATGAGTAACGCGGACAATATCGACGTCCGGGAGAAGCAGACACCGTCCCCGGAACAGCCGCTGTCGGAGCTGATCTCGAACCTGACCGAGGATACCTCCCGCCTCTTCCGGCAAGAGGTGGCTCTAGCCCGCGCAGAGATCAAGCAGGAAGCTTCGGTAGCCATGGTTGGCGCCGCCATGATGGCCATGGCCGGCGCCCTGTCGGCCGTGGCGCTGATCCTGCTTTCCCTGGCGGCCGCTGAGGGTCTGCAGCGTCTGTTCGACATCGATCTCGCCTGGTGCTACTTCATCGTGGCAGTCATCTGGCTGATCGTGGCGGGCGTGCTCTTCTCGAAGGGCAAGAAGAAGATCGCTGAGGTCAACCCCAAGCCTGAGCGCACGGTCGAGAGCATCAAGGACGTTGCGGACACGTTGAAAGGACAGTCATGAGCATGAGCAGCAGCAGTAGCACCGGTAGTACCCCTGAAGAGATTCAAGAGGAGATCGAGCGCACACGCCAGGATCTCAAGGAGAACGTCGATGCGTTGCAGGAGAAGGTCAGCCCCAGTGGGATGGCCAACCGCAGCGCCGAGAGGATGAAGGATTCAGTGACGCAGGTGAAGGACAAGATCATGGGTTCGGCCGACTCCGGAGTCTCCTCCGCGAAGGAGTCCGTGGCTTCGGCCCGGGACACTGTCAGCGAAGTACCGACACGGGCCCGGCGCACCACGCAGGGCAACCCGCTGGCGGTGGGCCTGGGAGCCTTCGCGGTGGGATGGTTGATCGGATCGCTGCTGCCGGCATCGCAGAAGGAGCAGGATGTGGTGCAGAAGGCCGTCGACAGTGACGTCGTGAAGCCGCTGCAGGAGACGGCGCAGAATGTCGTCGCCTCCGCTCAGGAGAGCGGCAAGCAGGCTCTGCAGGAGGTGGCGCAGGAGGCCAAGTCCGGCGCCGAGCAGGTCAAAGAGACCGTGAAGCAGTAGAACCTGCCTGCCCCAAGAAAGGTCCCCTTCCGCAGATGCGGAGGGGGACCTTCTTGCAGTCCTGGGACTTGAGCGGGCATTTCGCCGGTTCGTAAGGCCTTGTCGATTGGAGGCCTACCGCGCGCTTCGCCCCATCTGGTTGAAAAGTGCCCGCTCAAGATCAAATCGAACCAGCGACGCGCCGTGAACGAGACATTTCGTAGGGCGGCGTGTCTCCGCGGATTTGGTTGATCTTGGTCGCGCGCCAACCAGATCTGGACACGAGTCGACGGCGGCCACGCAAACCCTTGGCACCTGGTCCACCCCACCCTCACACTCAGCCGCCGACGAAACGACGCAGGTGTCGGCAGGCCAGGCCGACCACCAGGACGCCCAGGAACCAGCTCCTCAGAAGCGCTGTGGCGGTGGTGTTCAGCCGAGCACCTCGAACAGGGCGGGCTCCCACTCGTGCAGTTGCTCCGCATCATGATCGGGCAGGTCACCGTCCCAGTACGCCTGCACCAGGCGCGGATCCACGTAGGAGTTCTTGGCGATCGCAGGGGTGTTGCCGAGATGCTCGGCGGCGGCCTGCATCGCCTGCGTCACTGCCCGTTTCGATCCGTCGGCGCCGGCCAGCTGGCTCAGTGCCCGCAGGCCCGCCTGCCAGGTGCGGAAGTCCTTGGCGGTGCCCAGCACCCCGATCTGGGACAGATAGGCGTTGATGTCCGCGCTCGTCACGTCGCGCCAGACGCCGTCGCTCTTGTAGGCCAGTAACTCCTCGCCCCCGCCGCGCCGCCGCAGCAGGGTGCGTACCACCGCCAGCAGCTCGGCATCATCGATGATGAGGTCGTGGTCCTTGCCGGACTTCCCCGTGAAGCGCAGCCTGATCACGCCGTGTCGGGTGCTCGTGTGATCGCGGCGCAAGGTCGCCAAACCCGTCCCCTCGTGAGCCTCCCCGCCCACCCGTAGACCTCCCAGGTCCAGGAACCGGAACGCGGCGGCCAGGGAGCGCTCAAACGGCATGCCGGGCAGCGCCAGGTGCCTTTCGGCGAGCTTCCTGGCCGCCGGCAGACTGCGGCCGAAGTCGAGCACTCGGTCGAACTTCTCGGCGTCGCGCTGCTCACGCCACTGCGGGTGATAGAGGTACTGGCGCCGACCTGCCTCGTCGGTACCGACGGCCTGGATATGCCCGTTGGGGTGCGGAGAGATCCAGACATCGACCCAGGCAGGCGGGATCACTAGCGCCTTGCACTGCGCGGAATCCTCTGGGGACAGCCGCTGACCCTCGTGATCCAGATATGCGAAACCCCGGCCCCGGCGGCGTCGGGTCCATCCGTTGGAGGTGGGGTCGACGCGCCGGAGCCGGGGCATCAGAGCAACTACGGCTGCGGGATGTTGACGTTGTCCGGCAGCTGGTCGCGCAGGTTCTCCACCTGCTGCTCGATCCGGTTCACGGCTTGCTCATCATTGAGGTAGAACGTGATGCCGGCGGCCAGGGCGACGCCCAGCAACAGCGCCAGGATGCTGAGCACCAGACCGCCGATCGCCACTCCCTTGCCGGTCACGCCGACCCGTTTCGAGTTCCGGATCCCGACGATGCCCAGGATGATTCCGATGATGGCCAGGACGATCGCCAATGGCCCGAGGAGCACCGTGAGAACGGTGATGATCGCTGAGACGCCGAAGACCAAGGCGAACGCGGCGGCGGCGGAGGTTTTGGCAGGACGGATGCGCTCTTCGTAGACGGGGTCCTGCATGACCCGGGGGGGCGTGGGGTCACTGTCGTGGACCACCCGCGGGGGTGGCGGGTTCTGCACACCAGGCTGGTAGGGGTCAGGGGCTTGATAGGACATGTCGACTCCTTGTGTCGAAGGTGGTCGACCATTACCCGGTAGAACGCCGGACATTCAGTGCGGGTGTCGAGGCCCGGGCGGTATGTGATGGCCCGCGCGGGGAAAACACTGGATGTCACCCATAGGAGGGATACCCATGAGCGCAGTTCCGCACCTGCCGTCCGAGGAACAGGACGTGATCGACCTGCTGATGAGCGAGCACCGTGAGGTGGAGTCGCTACTGGATCAGATCGCCCAGCCCGAGCAGCAGCCCAACGCGCGCGATATCGCTGACCAGGTCATCGCGATGCTGATCAAGCACTCGGTGGCCGAGGAGATGTACGTCTACCCGGCCATGGAGCAGTACCTCGAGGACGGCAAGCAGGATGTCGAGCACGACAAGGCGGAGCACCAGGAGCTTGAGGAGTTGCTCAAGCAGCTGGAGGGCCTCGACGTGTCGGACCCGCAGTTCCCGCGGTGTGTATCCCGCATCCAGGAGGTGCCGGCCGATCACGTGTCAGACGAGGAGTCAGGGCAGTTCCCGAAGATGCGCGCAGCTATTCCCGCTGAGACGCTGGTGGAGTTGCGCGGCAAGGTCGAGATGGCCGAGAAGATCGCCCCCACCCGACCGCATCCGCAGGCTCCGCACAGCGAGCTGTTCCACAAGCTGGTGGGCCCGGGCGTCGGCATGGTGGACCGGCTGCGCGACGCGTTGTCCGGCCGCACGACAGGCTGAATCCTCGCGCATGTGCGGCCCCGGTAGCTCCCACCGACGGACTACCGGGGCCGTTGCACGTCCATCGGGGTGTTCGCGATGAGCGCCGTCTACGCCCTGGCCGGGTTGGCTTTGTTGTGTGCAGCGATCCTGCCCCGCCTCGTGTCGCGACTGCCAGTGTCCCCAGCCATCATCTTCGTCACCGTCGGTGTTCTCGCGGCGCAGTTCCCTGGTGGCCCCGCGCCGACCCTGAATCCCGATCTCGTCGAGCACCTCACCGAGGTCTGCGTGATCGTGGCTCTGATGGGAGTCGGTCTGGCCCTGGACCGGCCGCTCTCCTGGCGGGGGTGGGCAAGCACGTGGCGGCTGCTCGGCATAGGCATGCCGCTGTTCATCGCGGTGGCTGCTGTCCTGGCGTGGGGAATGCTGGGTGTGGGGCTGGCAGCGGCCCTGCTGCTGGGGGCTGCGCTGGCGCCGACCGACCCGGTACTCGCCTCCGACGTCCAGGTCGGGGAGCCCACCGACGACCCCGACAGCGAGGACGAGGTGCGCTTCGCCCTGACCTCCGAGGCGGGCCTCAACGACGGCCTTGCCTTCCCCTTCGTGCATGCCGCGATCCTGCTGACCGCAGGCGCCTTGGGGTGGGGGTGGGTCGGCTGGGAGCTCGCCGGCAAAGTCGCCCTGGGCGTGGGCGTGGGTTGGGTGATCGGTCAGATCCTGGGCCGATTGGCCTTTCGGGCGCCGACTGCGGCGCTGCGGTTCGCGGAAACCGCGGAGGCCCTCGTCGCGCTCAGCGCGGTCTTCATCGCCTACGGATTCGCGGAACTGGTCGGCGGCTACGGGTTCCTCGCGGTGTTCTGTGCCGCCGTGACCATCCGGGCGTGTGAACACGGCCATGAGTACCACCGGGTCCTGCACGAGTTCATCGGTCAGATCGAGCGCCTGCTGACCCTGGCTCTGCTGCTGGGCTTCGGGTACCTCGTCGGTGGCGGGCTGCTCGCCGCGCTCACCCCGGCGGCGGCCGCCTGGGGCATCCTGCTCGCCCTGATCGTTCGTCCCCTCACCGGCTGGTTGGCGATGACTGGCAGCGGCATGCTCGGATCGGAACGGCGCACGATCGCCTTCTTCGGGGTGCGGGGCATCGGGTCGTTCTACTACGTCGCCTACGCCATGACCCACGCCGTCTTCCCGGCCGGGGACCTCATCTGGGCCACGGTGGCGTTCGCCGTGCTGGTTTCGATCGGGGTGCATGGCGTCACTGCATCCCAGGTGCTGCGCACGTTGGATCGGCGGGCAGGCCGCCCCACGCCCGAGACGGTGTAGGACAACGCGGTGGGCTGATCACTGCCAGAGGATGGCCTCGGGCACAGTAGGCGCATGGATTCCGAGTTGACGTCGCTGTTCTTCGTGATCATCATCGCGGCTCTCGCTCCGTTGCTTGCCCGATTGATGCCCAGACTGGCGATCCCCGCGGTGGTCTTCATGCTGGCCGGCGGCGTGCTGATCGGACAGCAGGGGCTCGGGGTGGCCACCCCTGAGGACGTGGACCTGCTGTCAACACTCGGGCTGTCGTTCCTCTTCCTGCTCGCTGGCTACGAACTGGACCTGAAGCTCATGCGACAGCCGCCCGGCAAGCTGGGCCTGCGGGCCTGGCTCATCAGCGCCGTCATCTCCCTGGCTGTCACGGCATTGCTGTGGCAGGCGGGCATCGTCAACGACTTCCTTGCGATCGCAGTGGCCCTGACCACCACCGCCCTGGGCACGCTGCTGCCCATCATGCGCGACAGCGGCATCATGGCCAGCCCGCTCGGACCGTTCATCTTCGCGGCCGGCGCGATAGGGGAGTTCCTGCCCATCGTGGCCATGGCGCTGCTCCTCAGCGGAAGCGGACCCCTGACCGGACTGCTGGCGCTGCTCGGCATGGGCCTGACCACCTTCGTGGTGCTCATGGTGATACGCCAGGTTCAGCGCCGTGGCTGGGGTGAGCGGCTGGCCATGCCGGAGGACGCCACGGGACAGACGTCCTTGCGCTGGACCCTGGTCATCCTGTCCGGGCTCGTGCTGGTCGCCGATGACTTCGGTCTGGACGTGGTGCTGGGAGCGTTCCTGGCCGGTGTGGTCCTGCGGCAGTGGGCGCCGGCCGAGGTGGAGACCCTGGAGCGCAAACTGGAGGCGGTCGGCTATGGGGTCTTCATCCCTATCTTCTTCGTGTCCTCCGGGATGAAGCTCGATGTGGACTCCATCATGGAGAACCCGCTGCGACTACTGCTGTTCTTCGCCCTGTTGTTGCTCGTGCGCGGACTGCCGGCGCTGTTCGTCTACCGCGGACACCTCGACCGCATGCAGCGCTGGCAGATGGTCTTCCTGACTGCCACCGCGCTGCCGTTGTTGGTGGCACTGTCCGAAGTGGGTCTGGAATCCGGCCTGATGGGCCCGGAGAATGCCGCCGCCCTGGTCGGCGCCGGCGCCCTGTCAGTGCTTGTGTTCCCGCTGGCAGCAGTGATCCTGCAGCACCGGGTGCCCGTCGCGGTGACGTCCGAGGAACGGGCCTGACGCCACCCACTGACCTCGCCGTACTCTGCTGCAATGAGGGCCAAGATCAATACTGCGGACATCGTGGACGTGTTCGTGTACGTCGTGGTGCTCAACCTGGCCATCGAATACATCCCGGCAGTCATCTCGGAGACCTTCACCATGTCGCTGCTGACAGCCGTGATCCTCAAAGCTGTCCTGGAAGTGGTCGTGGTGATCAAGAACCGGGCCAAGGGTCGCTTCAAGGCCGCCGTCACACCGGCTGGCAAGCTCGCCTCCGGCTTGGCATTGTGGGCCGTGCTGGTGGGCAGCAAGTTCGTGGTGCTGGAGATCATCGCAGTGGTCTTCAGGGGCGAGGTCAGCCTCGGCGGCTTCTTCGCCGTCACCGGCCTCATCCTGGCTCTGCTGGTTGCGCGTGCCGCAGTGCGCCGTCTTCTGCGCGAGCCTGACCCGCTGACCTCCGACGGTCCCGCAGCCGAGCAGGACGTGCCGCCGTACCCTTGAGGGCGTGCGTGGATTCGACCGGCGACTTCTGAAGTACGCCCGGTCAACCCGCGCTTTCCTGCTGGCCAGTACGGTCATCCAGACCCTGCAGGCGCTGCTGATCGTGGCGCAAGCATGGCTGCTGGCCAGCATCATCGTGCGGGTCTTCACGCAGGGCCAGGACCTGCCTGCGGTCATGGCGCAGGTGGTGCAGTTCGGGTTCGTGATCCTGGCCAGGGCCCTCACCGCCTTCGTGGCCGAATGGTTGGCCCACCGCACCGCGGCGACCGCCATGAGCGAACTGCGGATGGCGGCCTGGAAACACATGATGAGCCTCGGCCCGGCGTGGCTCAGCAGCCAGCGCACGGGCGAGCTCGCCCAGCTGCTGGTGCGCGGGATCGGCGGTCTGGAGGCCTATTACGCGCGCTACCTGCCCCAGCTCGTGCTGGCGGTCACTGTGCCGTTGATCGTCGGGGTGGCCATCCTGACTCAGGACGTGCTGGCGGCGGTCATCGTGGCCCTGACCGTTCCGCTGATCCCCGTGTTCATGGTCCTTGTGGGCTGGGCCAGCCAGGCGCGGGTGGACCGGCAGTGGCGATGGCTGTCCGTGCTGGGCAACCATTTCCTGGATGTCGTGGAGGGGCTGCCGACGCTGAAGGCCTTCAACCGCGCTGCGCACCAGGTCGCACAGATCCGCACCGTGGGTGAGGAGCACCGACGTTCCACCATGGGGGTGCTGCGGATCACGTTCTTGTCCGCCCTGGTCCTGGAGCTGTTGAGCACGCTGTCGGTCGCCCTGATCGCGGTATCCATCGGGGTACGGCTGGTCGCCGGGGACATGACTCTGATGGCGGGTCTGACGGTCCTCATCCTGGCGCCCGAGGTGTACCTGCCCCTGCGCATGGTGGGCCAGCACTTCCACGCGGCCGCCGAAGGAGCTCAGGCCGCTGACCGGGTGTTCGCCATCATGGAACAGTCGCCGCCCAGTACCGGCATCGCGACCCTGATCGACCCGGACGTCGATCTGCGGCTGGCCGATCTCACACTCGGATACGACCAGCCGATCCTCACCGGTCTGTCCGCAACCATCCCCGCCGGCCGGATCACCGTCATCAACGGACCGTCCGGAGCGGGTAAGACCACCGTTCTCAACGCCCTGCTGGGCTTTCTGCCGCCGATGGGCGGCAGCGTCTGGATCGGTGAGCAGAACCTCGCGGACGTCGACGTGCGCAGCTGGTGGGCGCAGGTGGCGTGGGTTCCACAGAGCCCGCAGCTACTGCCCGCGAGTCTGCGCGAGAACCTCACCATGGGCGCTGATCTGGACGTCGCCGACGTCCTGGCCACCACCCGGCTCGCATCCTGGGTGCAGACCCTGCCCGAAGGGCTGGACACGATGATCGGCGAGGGCGGGCGGCCCGTGAGCGTCGGCCAAGCGCGGCGGATCGCCTTGGCCAGGGCCCTGCTGCGCCAGTCGCGAGTGCTCATGCTGGATGAGCCAACGGCCGGCGTCGACCCCGAGTCCGAGCGAGCGATCCTGGACGTCCTGTCACACACCGATGCGACCGTGATCGTCGTGGGTCACCGCAGCGCCATTAACGACATCGCCGACGAGACCCTGTCGGTGGGGGTGGGCGTATGAGTGCGCACGGCGTGGCGGTGCCCCGATGATTCTGCGGGATCCGGCGGTCAAACGCCTGCGCGAGCTCTATCACCCGGCATCGGGCCGGTTGTGGCTGGCCGCCGTGCTCGGCGCGCTGGCGCTCGGTTCGTCGGTGGCCCTGATGGCTGCCAGTGCCTGGCTGATCTCCCGGGCGTGGCAGCAGCCCCCCATTTTGTTCCTGCAGGTTGCGGTGGTGTCGGTGCGTGCCTTCGGCATCGGACGGGGGGTGTTCCGCTACGCCGAGCGGCTCGTCAGTCACGAGGCGGCCTTCCGGTCGCTGGTCGGCTTGCGGGTGAAGATGTACGAACGCCTCATCCCGCTGGCGCCAGCCGGTCTTCCCGCCTTCAAGCGTGGGGACCTGCTGCGCCGGATGGTCGACGACGTCGAGACGATGACTGATCTGAGTCTGCGGGTGATGCTGCCGATCTTCTCCGCGATCCTGGTCGGCACCGGCTCGGTGATGCTGGCGGCCTGGCTGCTGCCCGCCTCCGGCATCGTGCTGGCGGTCGCGCTCCTGCTCGGCGGCATCGTCGTGCCGGCGCTGATCATCTGGTCCGCCGGCCGGGGTCAGGCCGCCCAGGCGCCCCTGCAGGCCGCGTTGTCCAGTGACGTGCTGACCGCGCTGCACGCCGGTCCCGAACTCATGGTCCTGGGTGCTGACGACGAGTACGGCCGGCGCATCGCGGACATCGATGCTGAACTGACGACGGCCATGCGCAAGACGGCGGTGGGGTCCGCGCTGTCCAGCGCGTTGGGCATCGTCTTCCAGGGTGCGGCCGTGATCGGGATGATCCTCGTCGCGGTCCCAGCTGTGCGGTCGAGGGAGCTGGCAGGGGTCAATCTCGCGGTGCTGGTGCTGCTGCCGTTGGCGGCCTACGAGGCGGTGGCGGTACTGGCTCCGAGCGCCCTGGCGGCGATCCGCGTGCGAGCGGCGGCCCACCGGCTCGTCGAGATCCTCGACGCGGCACCCCCGGTGATGGACGGCACGCTGGCACCGCACGGATCGGCTGTGTCACTGGTCGACATGGCCGCGGCGTACCCCACCGGACCGGTCGCGGTGTCCGGGGTGACTCTGGACGCGCCGGTCGGCAGGCGGATCGGGCTGATGGGCCCGTCCGGGTCGGGGAAGTCGACCGTGCTCAATGTCCTGGCGGCTTTCCTCGGGTACCAGGGCCAGGCCCAGCTGGGAGACCTGGAGATTGCGGACGCCAGTGGCGATGCCGTGCGCGGGGTCGTGCTGTGGACCGCCCAGGTTCCGCACGTCTTCGACGCCGATGTGGCCGCCAACCTGCGGATGGCCAAGCCGGATGCCACCGATGACGAGTTGCTAGCGGCCCTGGCCGCCGTGGAACTGGACATGGCCCTCGACCGGTCGGTCGGTCAGCACGGGGCGACGCTGTCCGGCGGTGAACGCCAACGACTCGGACTGGCTCGGGCGGTCCTGGCCGATCACGACGTGTTGCTGCTGGACGAACCGACGGAGCATCTGGACCCGCCCACCGCTGCTGCGGTCCTGTCCACCGTCGAGGCAGTCAGCCGGGGGAAGACCGTCATCGTCGTATCCCACCAGCCGATCGCCTGGCTCGACGAACACGTGGTTGTCCGGTGAAGCTCCTCCGGATCGGCCACGGTGGGAGGCCGTCGTGAAGCCTTTGGACGAGATCATCGACCCCGGTTGGGCGCAGGCTCTGCGGACGGTGGAACCCCAGATCCGGGCCATGGGCTCCTTCCTGCGCAGCCAACCCGCGTACCTGCCCGCGGGTCCCGACGTTCTGCGGGCCTTCACCTACCCCTTCGCCGCGGCGTCGGTGCTGATCGTGGGACAGGATCCCTACCCGACGCCCGGTCACCCCATCGGACTGTCTTTCGCCGTCGCGCCGGAGGTGGTACCGCTACCCCCGAGCCTGGACAACATCTACCGCGAGCTGGTCGCCGATCTCGGCGTTGCGCGGCCGTCCACGGGGGATCTGCGGCCGTGGGCCCAGCGCGGTGTGGTGCTTCTCAACAGAGTGCTGACGGTTGCCCCTGGACAGTCGGCATCCCACCGGGGTAAGGGTTGGGAGCCGATCACCGAGCACGCCATCCGGGCTCTGGCCGCCCGGGAGAAACCACTGGTCGCGATCCTCTGGGGACGCGATGCGCAGACGTTGACCCCCATCCTGCGGCAGCGGGGAGTCCCAGTGCTGACCAGCGCACATCCGAGCCCGCTGAGTGCCCACCGCGGATTCTTCGGGTCGCGACCCTTCTCGCGGGCCAATGAGGCCCTGGTCAGTCAGGGTGGGCAGGCGGTGGACTGGTCGCTGCCCTAGACGGCCTGGCTGGCGGACGTGGCGTGCCGAGGATGGCTTCGCGCAGATCTCATCGCGTTCGCCTCGGGTCTGCGGTGCGACCCCTCGAAGCCTGCCGACTGGGGTATGGGGCGCCGTGGCCGGGGGGCCGATCTTCGATGACCACGCCGCGACCTGATCGGCGGTGGGCTGTACCAGTCCTGAAGATGGCAGTGGGGCGCACAATATGTCCCTGCCTCTGACAGACACGCCCTAGTCAGTAACAGCCGCTGAAACCCCGCACGTCACACTGGAGCGCATGGCCGACATCACGATCGAAGTGCGTGGGGCAGCGCACACCACTGTGGCTCCTGAGCGAGCGACCGTCCACGCGGCGGTCACGTTCGACGGCGCCGAGGCCACACAGGTGAAGACACAGGTCAGCCACGCCGTGCAGCGTGTCCGCGAGGGGCTCGAGCACCTCCAGTGGCGGGGGGCGCTCGAGGGCTTCTCCGTTGATCGAGTCCAGGTCAGCGCCCACCGGCCCTGGAATGAGCAGGGTGAGCAACTGCCGCTGATTCATACGGCGTCTGTCGGAATCAGGGCCACCTTCACCGACTTCAGTGAGGTGGGGGCTGTGGCACTCGCCGAGGACCTCACGGTCCATGACATCGAATGGCACCTCACGCCGGCGACCCGCGCCCAGGTCGAAAGGGACACACGGCAGGCTGCTCTGCGGGATGCGGTGGTCCGGGCCCAGGATTACGCCGACACACTCAACCTGGGGACGGTCCAGGTGCGCAGCGTGCAGGACCCCGGCCCCGCGCAGCACGCACCCATGATGCGGGCAGCGGCAATGGCCGAGGCGACGCTGGATCTCGCCCCTGCGGCCATCGAGATTGAGGCGCAGGTACTCGCCAGTTTCACCGCCTAGGCCCAGGCGCCAGTCGTCAGGCGACATGGCTGTGTTCGGGGTAGGTTCGACCCATCCCCAGCCAAAGGAGAGGTGCATGAGCGAGAACGACGACATCGAGGTCGTGGAGGCGTACACCCAGGACCTCACCGAGGATGGCAGCGTCGTGGCCGAAGAGATCATCGCCGCAGTGAATCTGGAGACCGGGGAGGCCGTCATCGACGACATCGTCGAGGTGATCGAGCCCGACGGCAGTGGCTTCGTGGAGGAGACGATCACGGCCGTCGATGCAGACGGCAATGCCGAGGTGGTCGTGGACGAGGTCGAGGTTTTCGAGGCCGAGTAGGGCGCAAGACGGCATACCCCCCACGACGGGGGTGCCGTTACCCAGGTCCGCACCGCCTAAACTTGCCTTAGCAACCTACAAAAGGAGAAATATGGACGGCGATGTCCTGCAAGCAATTCTGCTTGCGTTCCTGTTCATGGCGTACTTGATCCTGGTCTTCGTGATCATTGGCGACCTCATGCGTGATCACAAGCTCAGTGGCTGGTGGAAGGCGGTGTGGATCGTCGCTCTGATCATCATTCCGTGGCTGACCGGCCTGATCTACATCATCGTTCGTGGCAAGGGAATGGCCGAGCGTTCGGCTGCTCAGGCTGCCGAGATCCAGCAGGCACAGGCGGAGTACATCCGTTCGGTGTCGGCCAACACCGACCCGACCGCGCAGATCGCACAGGCAAAAGAACTGCACGACAAGGGAGTCATCTCCGACGCTGAGTTCGAGCAGTTGAAGGCGAAGGCGCTGGCTTCCTGAACCAGGCTGGTGAGCCCCCCGGTGCGTCTGCGCCGGGGGGTTTCTCATGCCTGGTGACTGCGGAAGCCGAACGCTGCGATCAGCCCGCCGGCCGCGCACATGGCGGCCGCCAGCACGAGGGCGCGCCCATAGCCCGTAACACCGTCCTCGCCCATCCCGGCCAGCGCGGGCAGGACGGCGATCGCTATGAGTCCGGCGACTCGGGCCACCGCATTGTTGATCCCCGACGCGGTTCCGGACTGCTCCGGGCCGATGTCCCCGAGCGCCGCAGTTGTCACGGGCGCGACCACTAGCACCAGTCCGGCGGCGAAGAGCACCATGGCCGGCAGGACGGTCGTCCAGAGGCTGTCACCGGGTTCCAGTTGCCCGAGCCACCAGAGTCCCGCGCCCATCACGATGGGTCCCCCGGTGAGAAACCACCGTGGCCCGTACCGTCCGACCAGGCCGCCCATCCACGACGACAGCAGCATCAGCAAGATCGTGATCGGCAGGCCACTCGCGCCGGCGACCAGCGCTGAGAACCCCATGCCGACCTGCAGGTACACGGTGACGAGGAACAGGCCGGCGGTGAAGGACCCGTAGACGACAAACGTGACGAGATTGGCCACGCTGAAGCTGCGGATACCGAAGAGGGCCAGCGGCATCATCACCTGTGCGGGGCGTCGTTGCAGGAGCACGAACACGACGAGCAGCGTGGCTCCGAGCAGCACGAGGGGCAGCGTCCACGGGCCACGGTCGATAAGCGGTCCCACTACGAGACCCAGGCCGAGGGTGGCCACTACGGCGCTGCGCCAGTCCACGGATCGCACGGTGGCACCGGTGCCCGGCAGGTCCGGGACGAACTTGAGGGCCAGCCATACCGCCGCGGCTGTGAGTGGGATGTTGAGCAGGAATGCCAGGCGCCAACCGAAGCTGAACGTGTCCACGAGCAAGCCCCCAGCAAACGGCCCGAGGGCAGTGAACACCCCTGACAGTCCCGACCAGGCACCGATGGCCCGTCCGCGGTCGGCGTCGGCGAACACGGCATTGAGCAGTGCCAGGCTGGTCGGCACCATGAAGGCGGCGCAGGCACCCTGGGCCATTCGAGCGCCGATCAGGGCGGGCATGGTGGGCGCCAGTCCGCATAGCACGCTGGCAACCCCGAAGCAGAGGGTGCCCGCGATGAAGACCCGCCGCTTGCCTAGCAGGTCGCCCATCGCCCCGCCGACCAGGACGAGGGCCCCCAACGTCAGGAGATAGCCGTCCACAACCCACTGCATACTTGCGAAACCGCCGCCGAGGTCGGCCGCGATGTGTGGCGCGGCCACCGTGACGATGCTGGAGTCCAGGAATGCCATGCCGCTGGCGACGATGCTCGCCGCAAGGGCGCCGCGTCCCGCCCGCGAGGTGAAAGCCAGGGTCATGCCACGAGCCTAGGTGCGGCCGCCGCGCGGTTCAAAGATCCGCACGACGGCGCTCACGATGCGGAGTTTTAACCCTTCAGGCGCCCGTTTTGCGCCTTTCGTCCAGTCATAGAGGGTCAAAACTGCGCAGAGGCCCTTGTCCAGCACCCTCACGGTGCGGATCTTTGAACCCCTCGCCCGGAGCAACGCAGCCCTACCATGATCGCCATGAGCACACGCACGTGGACCGTTGGGGCCATCCTGGTGGGGAGGGCCTCCGACCGCTGCTCGTTGGACGAACTCGAGGGCAAGTTGTTCCTCGACCAGAGTGATGCCGTCTACAAGTTCCAGCGATTCGGACTGCTGCTCGTCCTCTCATCGATCATCGCCAGCGGGGGCATCGTTGCCGACTCGACCGCGACCGTCATCGGCGCGATGATCGTGGCACCTCTGGGGATTCCCATTATGGGGGTGGCCCTGGCCACCGTCGTGGGCGTCTGGCAGCGGCTCAGCCGGGCCATCGCCGGAGTCGTGGTGGGGGCTCTGGCAGCGGCAGGCATCGGCGCCATCATGAGCGTGTTCATCCCCCGAAACGCCGACCTCATGGCCAACACGCAGATCGCCGGCCGGGTCACCCCCAGTCTCGTCGACATGCTGGTGGCCTTGGCTGTGGGTTTTGTCGCGGCCATCGGCATGATGCGTAAGGATCTGTCCGATGTTTTGCCCGGCGTGGCGATCGCCATCTCCCTGGTACCCCCGATGTGTGTGGTCGGCATCACGGCCGCCGAGGGGGAGTGGTCAGAATCCGTGCGGGCCCTGATCCTGTTCGCCACGAACGTCATCGCGATGATCACTGCGGGCATCATCGTGTTCGGACTTGCCCAGTACGGGAGCACGGCCACCCGCGTGGTGGACCTCAACCGGGGCCGGGTCCTGGGAGTGGTGATCGCTGCTCTGGTTGTGCTGGCTATCCCCTTGGGCCTGCAGACCTGGCAGTACATCCAGTCGACCAACAGTGAGCAGCGGGCACTGGAGGCCACCAAACAGTGGGTGGCCGGGACCCGGTTCACGGTCATGGGGGTGGACGTGCAAGGGACTGCTGTCGACGCGCGGATCATCGGCAGCGGTCAGCCACCGGACGTCAATGACCTGGCCGCAGCGCTCGGTCCGCAGTACACGGTCCGGGTCGACGTGCAGAAGGGGGAGTTGCTGGAGGTCGACCCGCAGTAGTCGAGGCATCATGGAGGCATGGGTAGGCCGGGTTTCAGCGGGGCTGTGTTCGACGAGGTGGAGCGGTGGTCGGAACTCGGCCTGGGGATCGCAGGGCTGGCGTCGGGGTATACGCGCTCGCGGCTGTTCGACCACGAGCCCACGCCACGACGTGAGGATGTCATCACGGTCGCGGACCTCCTGGCTGCGCTGCCCGGGGCTACCGCGACGTTGGCCGCAGCCCTACAGGGTGCTCTTTTCGATGTCGTCGCAGACCTCGAGCACCGGGTCAACGAGGCTTCCGCGGCAGCCTCTCGCATGCAGCTCACAGGCCGTCCGATCCGCGCACTGCACGACTGGCTGACGACACTGGACCAACAGTTCCGGAACCGGCAGGCGCAGCGCGCCGAGCAGGCCGCACAATTCTTGGCGACCGTGGGCCCGGAGACCACCGCCGAGTTACTCTCCCGGGTCGACATGAATATGGTGCTCTCCGAGGTGGACATGGACGTGCTGGTACAGCGCGTCACCCTGGAGAAGGTGCTGGAGAAGGTCGACATGAACGCCCTCATGGCCGATGTGCTCGCTGATCTCGACACCGCGAACCTGACCGGGGCGCTGGCTTCTAACACCGTCGGTTCCATCCGTACGCTGCCCGGGGCGGCCACCCGGATCGCCGGGCGTGTGGTGCGCCGGCCCACCCCCTGATGCGCGCACTGGTTCAGCGGGCCAACGGGGCCAGCGTGGGCGTGGCCGGCACGGTCCTCGGGGCCTTCGACGGTCCTGGCCTGGTGGTGCTGGTTGGGGTCACCCATACCGATACCCCCGAGTTGGCCGCGCGCTTGGCGGCCAAGGTCCACGATGCCCGACTCTTCGACCGGGACCGCTTCCCAGACCGCTGTCTGGCGCCGGGTGGACCCGCTGAGGTGTCCGCCGCCGATTTGGGACTGCCGCTACTGGTGATCAGCCAGTTCACCCTGTACGCGACCACGCGCAAGGGTCGCCGCCCGACCTGGGACGCAGCTGCCCCCGGTGATGTCGCCGAGCCGCTGGTGGACACCTTCATCGCGACTCTGCGGGGGGCCGGAGCGCAGGTCGAGACCGGCCGCTTCGGCGCCGACATGCAGGTGAGTCTCACGAACGACGGTCCGATCACGGTGCTCTTTGAGCTCTAACCCGGTCCACAAGCGGACGCCGAACACCGCTGAAAGGCACTAGCCTGAGTGCCGTGTACGACGCGCCCATCGCCGAGGTCAGCGGAGCCTGCTTCGCTGGCGAGTCCCTCGTGATCGTGGGCGATGCCAAGCCGGTGCTCGCGTGGTGCCCCTGGGATGGCCGGCCCGGGCAGTGGAAGACCCTCAACGTGGCCAGACTGCCTGGTGCCCCGTCCGACACCGGGCAGTTCGAGGCAGTGGAACACGTCTGCGATGACCTGGTGGCCATCTTGTGCGAGGAGCCGGCCCTGCTCGTGGCTGTGGACCTGGCCAAGCAGGCTGTGATGGGCTGGTGGCGATTGGTAGTGGATCTCAAAGGATTGAGTAAGGCCTGGCGCAAAGACCCCAACTCCCACGGCGAGGGTCTCTTCTTCGGCAATGAGCGGGTCTACGTCGTCAAGGAGAAGAAGCCGGCGGTGATCCTGGAGTTCGGACTGCCTGGCCAACTCAGCGCAGGCGATCCGTTGCCCGGAAAGTGGTCTCCGCCACCGTCGGGAGAGCTGGTGGCTCTGGCCTCCTGGGAGGTCAACCTGTCGGACGTTTCAGACGTCACCGTCCATGACGACCAGGTGTGGTTGCTCAGCGACCAGGATCAGTGCTTCGGTCCACTTGGCGGCCCCCAGATCCCGCTGGGTCTGCCCAAAGCGGAGGGACTCGCCCGCACTGCGCAGGGTAAATGGCTGGTGGCGCTGGACAACCGCGACGGCCGTGGCGCTCTGAGGGTGCTGGAGTGACATGACTGAGGATGACCGCGAGTCCTTCCTGGCCCCGAAGGCGACCTTCCAGGGGGAGTTCACGCCGGAGAATCTGGCCTTCGACTCCAATCTGCAGGAGTTTGCGCAGCGCGTGGCGTACGTCTGTGCACTCGAGACGGCCGGCAAGATCACGCCGATCGAGGCACATCGCCGGATCCGCCTGCTATACCAGGAGCTGGAGCGCAGCCATGTCGGCCTGCGCATCGAGGAGTAGCTGGCCCACCCCTCGTTCGACAGCCCCAGCCACCTGTGGCACACTCGACGCAACGTCAGGAAGGGACTCACGGTGAACATCCGCCACATGTGTATGTGTTGTCGAATGATGTCCGCCGTCGGGGCCTGAGCGACGTCCACTTACGTTCCCCGGCGAAGAGTCCGGGGCTTTCTTTTCGGTGCCGCCCGCGTCCGGACTACCTCCCCCACAGGTACCGACCCGACAACGAAAAGGAAATCCCGATGAGCGACGCCTGGTCCTTCGAAACCAAGCAGATCCACGCAGGTCAGACCCCCGATGAGACAACCAATGCGCGGGCCCTGCCGATCTACCAAACCACCAGTTACACCTTCAACGACACCACCCACGCCGCGAACCTGTTCGCCCTCAAGGAACTGGGCAACATCTACACGCGGATCATGAACCCGACGCAGGCCGCCGTGGAGGACCGCATCGCGGCACTCGAGGGCGGTGTGGGCGCCCTGCTGGTGGCAAGTGGCCAGGCCGCCGAGACGTTGGCGATCCTCAACGTGGCCGAGGCGGGCGATCACATCGTCTCCAGCCCGAGCCTGTACGGCGGCACCTACAACCTGTTCCACTACACCCTGCCGAAGTTCGGCATCACGGTGTCCTTCGTCGAGAACCCGGCCGATCCCGAGTCCTGGCGGGCGGCCGTGCAGCCGAACACGAAGGCCTTCTTCGGGGAGAGCATCTCGAACCCGAAGAATGACATCCTCGACATCGAGGCGGTCGCCACCGTGGCCCACGAGGTCGGGGTCCCGCTGATCGTGGACAACACGGTGGCCACCCCGTACCTGATCCAGCCGCTGAAGTGGGGTGCTGACGTAGTCGTGCATTCGGCCACCAAGTACATCGGCGGGCACGGGACGGCGGTCGCCGGCGTGATCGTCGACGGGGGCACGTTCGACTACGCGTTGTATCCGCAGCGCTTCCCGAACTACAACGAGCCCGACCCGAGCTACCACGGCCTGGTCTACGCCCGGGACCTCGGAGTCGGATCGCAGTTCGGGGCGAACCTGTCGTTCATCCTCAAGGCCCGGGTGCAGCTGCTGCGCGACCTCGGTGCCGCGGTGGCGCCGTTCAACGCCTGGTTGCTGGCGCAGGGTCTGGAGACGCTGAGCCTGCGCATCGAGCGCCACGTGCAGAACGCGGAGGCAGTCGCGACGTGGCTGACGACCCGCGACGAGGTCCTGGGGGTCAACTACGCGAGCCTGCCGAGCAGCCCCTGGTACGAGACGGGCCGCAAGTACGCGCCGAAGGGCACCGGCGCCGTCCTGGCCTTCGAGATCGCCGGCGGTGTCGAGGCGGGGCAAGCCTTCGTGGAGGCGCTGGAACTGCACAGCCACGTCGCCAACATCGGTGACGTGCGCAGCCTGGTGATCCACCCGGCCTCGACGACTCACTCTCAGCTGAGTCCCGAGGAGCAGGTGGCCGCCGGCGTGACGCCGGGGCTGGTCCGGCTGGCCGTCGGGATCGAGAACATCAACGACATCCTGGCCGACCTCGACGCCGGGTTCCGGGCAGCGAAGCAGGCCTGACGATGAGCACCTCCGGCGGCTGGCGCCCAGGAGATCCGGTGGCGGGGCGGCAGTTCGCGGACCTGGGCCCCATGGGTCTGGATCTGGGTGAGCGGCTGCCGGAGGTGCGCGTCGCGTACGAGACCTGGGGCGTCTACAACGGCAACAACGCGGTGCTCGTTCAGCACGCTTTGACCGGTGACGCGCATGCCGCCGGGCCGACCGCCCCCGGCCAGCCGACTGCCGGCTGGTGGGATGAGCTGATCGGTCCGGGCAAGGCGATCGACACCCGCCGCTGGTTCGTGGTGTCGTCGAATGTGCTCGGGGGTTGTCAGGGCACGACCGGTCCGTCGAGTATCGCCCCGGACGGCCGGGCGTACGGATCGCGCTGGCCGCGGATCACCATCCGCGACCAGGTCGCTGTGGAAGTGGCTCTGGCCGACGCGCTGGGCATCGAGCATTTCACCGCCGTCATGGGCGGTTCGATGGGCGGGATGCGCACGCTGGAGTGGATCGTGCAGCACCCTGATCGGGTGGGCACGGCCCTGGTGATGGCGACTTCGGCGTCGGCGACCGCGGACCAGATCGCGACCCAGAACGTCCAGATCGACGTGATCAGGGCTGATCCGGACTGGCAGGGCGGCGACTACCACGACACCGGCCGCGCGCCGGTGAGAGGGATGGGCATCGCCCGGCGCATCGCGCACCTGACGTACCGTACCGAGCGGGAGCTTGCCGCCCGCTTCGGCCGCGACCACCAGTTGGGGGAGAACGCCCTGGCCGACGGCCGGTTCGCGGTCCAGTCCTACCTCGACCACCAGGCCGGCAAGCTCGAACGACGATTCGATCCTGCCACCTATGTGTCGTTGTCCGATGCGATGGCCCTGCACGATGTGTACCGTGGCCGCGGGCTGGGCGCGCTGCGCGAGGTCGAGGTGCCCACCCGGGTCGTGGGTATCACCTCCGACCGGCTTTACCCGCTGTACCTACAGCAGCAGATCGCCGACGAGCTCGCAGTGGACCTCGACGTCGTGGAATCCCCCTTCGGCCACGACGGCTTCCTGCTGGAGACCGATGAGATCGGCCGCGTGGTCTCGGACCTGTTGGCCCCCCAGGCGACTCCCTGCTGACCTGGTTTCAGCCGTTGCAGGCTTTGCCCAAGGCAGCGCTGGACTGCGCCCGCTTCTGGATGGCGGCTTTCAGCCGGCTGCGGATCTTGTCTTTCCTCGCCTCGGACTTGGCCTTGCGCAGATCCCGGCGCAACTCCTTGACCTTGCTTTGGGCGGACTTGTATTGATCGCGGGCCTTCAGGCACTCGGCGGTGGACGACGCAGAGACGGTCCCGGTGACATCCACCCACGCTTGCGTGCCGTACAACCCCTGCAGGGTGGCGACCTGGTCTGAGCAGTCAAGGGGATATCCGGCCGCCGGGCTGGCCGCACGAGACTTCCAACCGACCGAGAACCAATTGGCGCCGCCGGTCGCGTAGAAGTTGACACTCACTATGTCCAGCGTGTTGTGGAAAGGTGGCGTCCCGGTGATGGTCTTCTCGACGCGTGCTTCTGGAGGGCCAAAGAAATAGTGACCGGTCCAGCCCGTCGGTGTGAACCCCTCCACCTGAGGGTCTGTCCACTCCAGGATCACGAGGGACCCGCAGTTGCCGGGGCGCGTGGGGTGGGCGACGTTCTTATAGATGATGGTTGCCCCAACCCGTTTGACCACGGTTTCGTCCGCCGTCGCGGTGGGCGCGGTGACGGCGGTCATGGCCGCCAGTCCGGCCAGTGCCGCCCCGAGTGAGATGATCCGTGTTGACAGTTTCCGGGTCATGGCCGGACCTCCCTGAGCATGGGCATACGTTTCAAGGTAACCGACGATTCGCCGGGTGGGAATGGCTGGGGCCGTGAAGATCAACATCAGGGAGCGCGGAACTGTCGGCGATCTCATGGGCGACCGTGAGCTGATCGGTTTGCTGGAAGGCGCTGCCGTGATGGGCGCGATACTACCCGGGTGACCCCTTGACCGGAGGATTCAGTGACCCTGTCGGGCGGCGGCGACGGTGGCCCGAAACGCGGATCGGGCCCGTTCCAGCTCCGCGCTGGCATCGTCTCGGGCCTGGCGCGTCGACCGTCTGTACTGCGACCACGCGCCGTCCCGGTCGGTTGCGTGCGCCAGTCGATCCTGGGCTGCCGCAGTCCGGTCGTGGTAGCGGCTCAGGATTCGGGCCCGTGCCTGCCGGTAGGTCTGCGCCGCTGAGTCGGCGACCGCTTGCACGAGCTGCTCAGGCGCAGGCTGAGCCTGGACGGCGCCGGGACCGAGCAACACCGCGGAGGCGGCGACCACGGATACTGCGCGCTTGGCCAACATGGGTCCATCCTTCACCTCCCCCAAGCCGGGTCAAGGTGTCGAGCGCGGACCTAACGTGACTCTCACGTTGTCCCTCAGCGGGTGCCCACGACCATGAAGCGAGCCCCGTTGGGATCCAGGATGCCGGCCGTCACACTCCCGGCGTTCTGTGTGGCCTTGACGAACGTCTTGCCCCCGAGCGCAAGGGCATCCTCGACGGTGCCCAGCACATCGTCCACGGCGAAGTACACCTGCCAGACGGCTGGAATCTCCTCAGGCACATTGGGTGGCATGGGCTCGGCCCCCGCGTTGGCCTTGTCCTCGCCGGGTTTGGTGGGCAGCAGTGCGACCTTGTAGTCCGGTGTGGACCCGTCAACCCACTCCCAACCGAAGACGTGCTCGTAGAAGGGCAGCGCGGCCGGGAGGTCGCGCGTCTGCAGTTCCGTCCAGGTCAGGGTGCAGGGGGCGTTGAAGACATCCGCACCCTCATGGGCGTACGGCTGCCAGACCCCGAACATCCCTCCGCTCGGGTCCATGACATTGGCCAAGCGGCCCTGATCGGTGACATCTGTGGGGGCCAGCATGACCTGACCTCCGGCCTCGCGCGTGCGCGCGCAAGCGGCGTCCACATCCTCAACCAACACGTAGGAGACCCACTGGGGGAGCAGCCCCTCGGCGGCCATCTCGGCGGGCATCTCGCTCATCCCTGCGACGAGTTGGCCATCGAGATAGAACTGCAGGTAGTGGGCCCCCATGTGGTCGGTGCGGTCGTACGCCTGCCAGCCGAACAGGCCCTCGTAGAACGCCTTGGCCTTGTCGGTGTCGGAGGTGAACGTGTCGATCCAGCCGACCATGCCGTGGGGATAGAGCATGCCTAGAGGCTATGTTACAGGGGCCTTCGGAGAGGTCGCCGATCGCCTGTTCCGCGAGATATCCACCGATTGAAACGACTTGCTTATGAGTATCGTAAAGATTGGTACGTTCCAGGCATGATGAGGGTCTTGCGGGGTTTTGGGCGGTTTGTTGCGGCGATGGTGGCGGCGGTCATGATCCTTCCGGGGATCGCTGTGGCGTCGGCGGTTGATCAGTTCAATATCAACATTGAACTGGCAACCGTCCCGGCGAATGTGACGACGTTTGACACAGTGGGCCAGGTGATCACCTTCAGGATCACAGCGACCAATTCAGGTCAGTTCAATCTGACCAGGGCGGGGTTGGCCAATTCCGACCCGGACGTGACGTTCTCGGCGGGTTGTCCGTCGCATGACAACCCCAAGGCCGAGTTCCCGGTGGGCGACAGTTTCACGTGCACCGCGACCTATCGGATCAAGCAGAGCGACATCGATCGCGGCAACCTCTATCAGGCGCAGTTCGAGGCCTTCGGGTGGAACGGCGTCCGCAACGAGGTGCGAACAACGACTCCAGTGCTGACGGCAGTGCGGACCCCTGCTGTCGACCTCCGCAAGACTGTGACGAGCGGATCGCCCTATTCCAAGCCCGGTGACAAGATCACCTACCGTCTGGTCGCGACGAACACCGGTAACGTCACCTTGACAAACGTGCAGATCACCGATCCGAAGCTCGGGCAACTCGATGTGCCCTGCAGCCCCGCGCTGGGGTCGTCGCTGGCCCCCGGAGCGACGATGACGTGCACCGGCTCCTACACCGTGACGCAGGCCGACGTGGACGCCGGTGTGGTGGATAACACCGCGTTCACCAAAGGCACACCGCCGAAGGGCGCGGACGTGACGGACACCGACAGTCAGACCGTCCCGGGCGACGTGCGGCCGGCCATCGACATCGTGAAGCGGGCCGATCCGCAGACCTATACACAGGTCGGGCAGGTCATCAACTACACCCTGGTGGCCACGAACACGGGGAACGTGACGCTGCGCGACGTGGTTGTCACCGATCCCAAGTTGGCGAATCTGACCTGCAACCCTGCGATCCCCGCGGTCTTGCGACCGGCCGAGAAGACCACGTGCACGGGGCTGTACACGATCACGCAGGCGGACGTGGAGTCCGGCCGCGTCACGAACATCGCGCGAGCGACCGGACAACCTCCGGGCAACAAGCCTCCCGTCACGGACGAGGACACGGCGGTCGTCACCGGTCCCGATGCTGATCTGGGGATCACCAAGTCACACACCCCGGCTTCGGTGCGAGTGGGAGAAGAGGTGACGTTCACCCTGACTGTGACGAACAATGGTCCAGGTACCTCCTACGGGGTGTCGGTGAAGGACACACTGCCGGCCGAGTTGGAGTACGTCAGCGCGGGAGGACCCGGCTGGACGTGTCAGCATGCCAACCAGGTGATCACCTGCGATCTCGCCCAGCCGCTGGCACCGCGGGCCTCCTCTGTCATCACTGTGGTCGTCAAGACGGTGGCGGCCAGCGGTCAGATCGTGAACGTGGCAGTCGTGGACGCCACCTCCAAGGACCCGAATCCGGCGAACAACCGGGCCGAGGACGTGGTGGGCGTGACGAAAGAGGCACGCACCTGCCCAACGGGGGTCACCCGGATACCGGGTGTGGCGGTGATCCAGGGCTGCCGCGACGTGCAGGTCCGGGCACTGTGCAAGATCTCGAGGCCCAAAGCGGCAGGCCAACTCTCCTACTGCCGGGTCAAGGTCCGTAAGAATGGTTCGTTCCGCGTCATCTCGAAGTCCCAATACCCCGTCAAGGTGAAGGTGGTCTGGTTCGCACCGGCCACCGACGAATACCACGCCTTCCGCAAGGTGAAGCGGTTCACCCTGAAGCCGAATCAGCCCAAAGTCTAGCAGTCAAACAGGCGTGCGGCCCATCCGAATCCGGGTGGGCCGCACAACTGCTACGTGGCTCAGCCCCCGAACGAGCCGAGCAAGAACATCCCGCCGGTCGGATCCATGAGGCCGGCAAATTTGCCCGGGCCCATCTGCATGGCAGGCAGGAACACGCTGCCGCCCAGCCCCTGCGCGGCAGCTACCGAGGTATCACAGTCATCGACCGCGAAGTAGACCGACCAGACATTGGGGGCCTCCGCTGGTACGCCCGGAGGGGTGCTCATGGCTCCCGCATTGGTCTTGTCGTCGCCGGGCTTGTTCGGCAGGTTGGCGATGTGATAGCCGTCGTCAGGCCCGTCGGTCCACTCCCAGCCGAAGACCGCTGCGTAGAAGGGTAGTGCTGCGTCGATGTCGCGGGTCTGCAACTCGTTCCAGGTCAGGGATCCGGCAACGTTGAAGACATCGGCTCCCTGGTGCTGGTTTGGCTGCCACAGTCCGACGGTGGCACCGGTTGGATCAGCGATCATGGCCAGCCGGCCCTGATCCATGACGTCATCGGGTCCCATGAGGACACTGCCTCCGGCAGGCAGGACGCGGTCAATCGTCGCCTCTGCATCCTCGACGATGACGTACGAGTTCCAGAAGGCGCCGACGGACTCGGGAACACCCGGCATCATCGGACTCATGCCACAGACGAGTTGGCCATCCTTGAAGAACTGCGTGTAGGGCACCCCCATGGGGGTGGGCAGGTCAACGTGGCTCCAGCCGAAGAGACCCTCGTAGAAGCGGGTGGCCGCGGCGGTGTCGCGGGTCATCAGATCGATCCAGCCGAACAGGCCGTTCGGGTAGCGCATGGTGTGCATCCTCTCCTCGGGTGAACATCGCCACCGTACTGCCGGGTCCTGACAAAGACCATCGCCTTATCGGCACCCCTTGGCCGAACCAGCGTCCCGAGGGGTGCCGATAAGGCGAAATCGCGAGCGCCCTGGTCTAGGGTTCTAAACCAGAGTGAAACGTGAGGAGAACTATTCATGCCGGTAATGGCGATCGACCAGGGGACCACATCCAGTCGGGCGATCCTCTTCGACGAGTCGGGGACCCCGCTGGCCAGCCACCAGGTGGAGCACGAACAGATCTTCCCGCAGGCCGGCTGGGTCGAACACGACCCCAAGGAGATCATGCGCAATGTGCGCGAGTGTATGGGTAGCGCACTGGCGCGGTCGAACCTGTCACTGGCCGATGTGAAGGCGGTCGGGATCACCCAGCAGCGCGAGACCACGGTCGTGTGGAACCGGCACACGGGCTGGCCGATCTACAACGCCATCGTCTGGCAGGACACTCGCACGCAGGCGATCTGTGACGAGCTCGCGGAGACGGTCGGGGAGGAGCGTTTCAGGCAGACCACGGGGCTGCCGCTGGCCACCTACTTCTCCGGACCGAAGGTGCGTTGGATCCTGGACAACGTGCCCGGAGCCCGGGCGCAGGCCGAGGCTGGCGACTTGCTGATGGGCACGATCGACACCTGGCTGCTCTGGAACCTCACTGGCGGTGACGTGCACGTCACCGACCCCTCGAACGCTTCCCGAACGCTGATGATGGACCTGGACACCCTGCAGTGGGACCCGGAACTGGTGGCGGCCATGGGAATCCCGGAGTCGATGCTGCCCGAGATCCGCAGCTCGTCGGAGGTGTACGGCGAGGTCCGCAGTCCCGCCTCGATGCGTGGCGTCCCCATCGCGGGCATCCTGGGCGACCAGCAGGCGGCGACGTTCGGGCAGGCCGCCCTGAGTCCCGGGGAGGCGAAGAACACGTACGGAACCGGCAACTTCCTGCTGCTCAACACGGGCACGGAGAAGGTGCTGAGTCAGAACGGTCTGCTGACAACTGTCTGCTACAAACTGGGCGAAGAGCCTGCCGTGTACGCCCTGGAAGGTTCCATCGCGGTGACCGGCAGCCTCATCCAGTGGCTGCGCGACAACCTGCAGCTCATCTCGTCGGCCGCAGAGGTCGAGGAGTTGGCCAAAGGAGTCAAAGACAACGGCGACTGCTACTTCGTGCCGGCGTTCAGCGGACTGTTCGCCCCCTATTGGCGAGGTGACGCCCGCGGGGCCATCGTGGGACTGACCCGCTTCATCAACCGGGGGCACATCGCGCGGGCTGCCCTGGAGGCGGCGGCCTACCAGTCGCGGGAGGTGATCGAGGCCATGGAGGCTGACAGCGGAGTGAAGTTGACAACGCTAAAGGTCGACGGAGGCATGGTGCTCAACGAAACCCTCATGCAGTTCCAGGCGGATCTGCTGGGGGTGCCGGTGATCCGCCCACAGGTCATCGAGACGACTGCTCTGGGAGCTGCCTATGCGGCGGGCCTGGCCGTCGGAGCGTGGGAGGGTGCTGACGACATGCGTGCGAACTGGGTCGAGGGCAAGCGCTGGGTGCCCGAGATGGAGAAGAAGCAGGCGGACTGGCTGTACAACCGCTGGCAGCAGGCCGTGACGCGCACGTTCGACTGGGTTCCGGTGGGGCAGAAGCGGATGGCCGGCCCGCAGTAGCGCGCCTTCGTCACACGGGGTCAGCCACGCCCTGCATGACGGGATGCGCGAGGTCCAAGTCCGGAAACCACTCGGTCAGGGCCTCGCGCACACGCAGGTCGATGTCGACCAGCACGTCGGCGACCTCCGCCGGTGAAGCGCCGTCCAGTACGGGCAGGTCCCAATGGGTGCCCTCCAGGTCGGCGTCACCGATCACGATGAGATGGGAGGACCGCTGCAGCATCTCCGGTTCGAGGGCTTTGGCCTCATCGATCAGGTGCACGCCATGGGCCGCCAGCGCGTCCACGACGCCGGGCAGGACGCGGTCGGCGGGCATCAGGCCGGCCGACTCCACGAACAGCAGTCCCGGTGCGTAATGGCGGAAGAGGGCGGCGGCGGCCTGCGATCGCCCGGCATTCTCCTGGCAGACGATGAGTACCTCGGGGCGATCCCGCAGATCGGCCTGAGCCTGCTGCACTGATCCCGACACCTTCGCCAGGGCAGCTCTGCCCACGAGCACGGGCAGGAACGTCTGGATGGTCGCGGTTGCGGACATCTCGTCATAGAGCTGGTCGACGAGCGCCGACAGATCCTGCCGGGGGATGGCGCCCTGGGTGTGGTTCACCAGGCCGTCCACCACGTTTCGCAATTGCACTTCCACCTGGGGGTCACGGGTCATGGGTAGATTGTGCCTAACCTGAATCTGAATTCGCAGATACCCGCATGAACGCTGGGCGACGGGTAGGCGAACAGTCACCTCCGTCACCGCGCGGGATGCCCGATTCTGGCGCGCCAAGCCGTGTAGCGCTGATCCTCCCGCAGCCCGACCGCCTCGTACAACCGCGTGGCTCCGGTGAGGTTGGTGGCATCACAGTGCAGGGCCGTCCCCACCATTCCGGCGCGTTGATCCATGGCGAAGGCATCACGCAGAAGGTACGTCGCGATCCCGCGCCCCCGGTATTGCGGCAGTACGCCGAGGGAGTCGACATAGCCCAGGCCGTGCGGCGCGTAGCGCGTACTACTGATCCGCACGCCAACCAGATCCGCACCGTCATAGATCAACCGCCACATCTGCATGTCATTGACTGCTCGGTCCAAACCTGCCTGGAACAGGTCCAGCGGCAGTGGGTGGGAGTCGTAGTGGTCACGGAACGCGCGCGTCAGCACGGCATGGATGGCGGGCCAGTCGGCGTCCGTCATAGGGCTCGCCTGCAGACCCGGCGGCAGGGTGGGCACCAGCGGAGGTCCGGTGAAGTCGATCCGCATGCGCAGGTACTCACGGTGTTGGTGGTAGCCGTCGGCGGCCAATGCCGCCACCATGTCGGTGTCGCCGACGAAGTTGTCCGACTTCAGCCAGCAGTCATGGCGCGCCGACAGTGAGTCTGCGTAGGTTCGTGCTGCCAACAGCATTCGGTCGATGATCTGCCGGCGATCCCCTGCCAGACGCACGAACACGTCCAGGAACAGGCCCTGCTCATGTTCCAAGGCGTCGTAGGCCAGCAGGACGGCCACCAGCCGCCCCTGCGACCACACACCAGCGGTCCCTTGAGTGCCCCGCAGTTCCGGCGCATTGAGCATTCCGATGATCTCAGGTGGGTTGGTCTCCGAACGGCCGAAGTAGGACAGTTCCATCTCGCCTACCACGTCGGCCACGGCGCTGGCGTGCTCGCGCGTCAATGTCGTGACGCGGTGCTGGGGCAGCCCCGAGACAAACATGGCGAGTTGGCTCATTGTGGTAGGCAATCACATGCTGGGCTGAGCGTGCGCCAGACTTATGCGTGTGAAGAGGTCCCTCCTGCTGATCGCCGCCCTCGTTCTCGCCGCATGCTCTTCAGGCACCGAAGCCAGTCCGTCGCCGACACCGGCCCCGTGCGACGCCGGCGCCAGTGGCACCCGTGAGGTCAAGGTCGGGAAGCGCTCCTTCCTGCTGCACATTCCCCGGGAGGTGCAGAACCCTTCGCCGGTCGTTTTCACGTTCCACGGCCGGGGCTCGAACGCCCAGCAGCAGCTGCTGCTGACCGGTTTCGACCAGGTGGCTGAAGCAGGACGGTTCATCGTCGTCGCGCCGAATGCCGTGGATGGGCGCTGGGACATCCTGGGGGGCACCGACGCCGACTACCTCAAGGCTGTCTATGACGCTGTGCCCTGCGCTGATCCGAGCCGGCTCTACGCGTCGGGGATGTCCATGGGATCAGCGCTGACATTCGCACTGGCCTGCGCCCCCGACCGCAAGTTCGCGGCCTTCGGGGGAGTCGCACTGACCCTGTTCGCGCCGCCGTGCGAAAAGGCAGCACCGGCGCCCATCATCTACTTCCACGGCACGAAGGACCCCGTCGTGCCCTTCCGGGGAGGCCAGCCACAGGGCGAGACGGAGGCGTTCGACCTTCCGGCGGTGCCTGCGGCGATGCGCGACTGGGCCAACCACAACGGGTGCCAGACCGATTCGGTCGAGCGCATCGGTGGCGATGTGCGGTTGACCGAGTGGGCCGCCTGCACGGACAACGCCGATGTGAAGTTCTACCGCGTGCAGGGCGCCGGTCATACCTGGCCGGGGGCGTCACCCTTCGTGGCCGATGCCATCGAGCCGACGCTGGGCAAGACCACACAGTCCGTGACTGCCAGCACCCTCATGTGGGAGTTCTTCCAGCAGTACACGCTGGCCCCTTAGGTGTTGGGGGTGTCCCGCTTGAAGGCGCTGCTGAAACTCTCCAGGGCAGCGGTCAACTCCGCAGGCACGACCCACACCTTGTTCGAGTCGCCGGCAGCGATCTGCGGGAGCGCCTGCAGGTACTGGTAGGCCAGCAGTTTGGGGTCGGGGTCGGCGGTGTGGATCGCCCCGAAGACCATCGCCACGGCCTGCGCCTCACCGTCGGCACGCAGGATGGCCGCTTGCTGCTCACCCTGGGCTTGCAGGATGGCCGCTTCCCGCTCACCTTGGGCGGTGAGGATCTGGGACTGCTTCACGCCCTCGGCTGTGAGGATCGCGGCGCGCCGGTCACGCTCGGCACGCATCTGCTTCTCCATCGACTCCTGCACGCTGGGCGGCGGATCGATGGCCTTGAGCTCCACGCGGTTCACGCGGATCCCCCACTTGCCGGTCGCCTCGTCGAGGACACCGCGCAACTGGCTGTTGATGGAGTCACGTGAGGTGAGCGTCGCCTCGAGGTCCATGCTGCCGACCACGTTGCGCAAGGTGGTGACGGTCAACTGCTCAACACCCCAGATGTAGTTCTGGATCTCGTAGGTCGCTGCCTTGGGATCAGTCACCTGGAAGTAGATGACCGAATCGATGCTCACAACCAGGTTGTCCTCAGTGATGACCGGCTGCGGCTGGAAAGTCACCACCTGCTCGCGCAGGTCCAAACGCGACGTGATCCGGTCGATGAAGGGGATCAGAATGTGCAGCCCGGCGTGCAGGGTGCGGCTGTACCGGCCGAGCCGCTCGACCACGCAGGCCTGCGCCTGCGGCACGATCCGGACCGTCTTGGCCAGCACGATCACGATGAAGAGCAGAACGAGCAGTACAACAACGACTCCGGCAATGGGTCCGGTCATGGCTTCTCCTCAGTACGGGCGGATGATGGCGGTCGCTCCGCGGATTTCAACGACGGTCCCTGTACTGTCGGCGGGCAGGGTGTCCCATCCCTCCTCAAGTTGCGCCGACCAGATCTCACCGCTGAGTTTGACCCGTCCAGCGCTCGGTGTCACCTCTTCGAGCACAGCGACCTTCTGCCCGATCAAAGCATCCACCCCTGTCAAGGCGGCGGGGCCGGAGCGCAGATGGCGCAAGGCGATAGGACGCACCGCAAAAATGCCCACGACGGCCACGCCGGCGGCGACTCCGGCTTGGACGATCAACGGGGCGCCCAGAGCCGCGGCGCCCGCTCCCGCGAGGGCACCGGCGGCCAGCATGATGAGCACGAAGTCGAGGCTCAAGACCTCGAGAATGCCCAGCAGCACCGCTGCAATGAGCCACACGATTGCTGACACTGTCGCCTCCTAGTCTTCAGCGTACGACGAAACACGACCGGCGTACGCCTCGTGCGCTGGGCGAGTATGCGGGAATACTGAGGGGGTGGCACGACGCTGGCTGATGCTGTGAGTACCGAGTTCATTCCTCGCCGTGGCTGGCGCAACCACCATTTGCAGACCACACGCAGCCGCATCCTGCCCCCACGGGTGACGCTGCCGGCATCGCGGATGGACCTCGTCGATCTCGGCGACGGCGACCGGTTGGCGGTTTTCAGCAATGACGGTGCAGCGGACCTGCCCACGGTTCTGCTCGTCCACGGGCTCGGCGGGAGCGCCGAATCGGACTATGTGCGCGTGACCGCAGCGGGGCTGCTGGCGGCGGGGTTCCCCGTCGCGCGGGTCGACTTGCGGGGGGCGGGAGTCTCAGGACAGTACTGCGCCGGGATGTATCACGGGGGCAAGACCCAGGATCTGTGCACGGTGGTCGACTGGATCGGCCGACCAACGGCCGTGGTCGGGTACTCGCTGGGCGCGAACGCCACGATCAAATTGCTGGGAGAGCACACGCCGGGGGTACTTGCGGGGGTTTCGGTGTCGGCGCCGCTGGACCTGACGGTCGGGGCCGAGCACCTTCACCGCAGGATGTTCGGGCTGTACGAGAAGTTCCTGGTGGGCCGGCTCAAAGACGAGGTGCTACGGCCGGGCGCTCGGTACACGCCGGAGGAACGGCAAGCGGTGTTGGCAGCCAAGACGATCCCGGATTTCGACAGCGCGATCACCGCCCCCCGGCACGGCTGGCGTGACGCGGCGCAGTACTACGCGGTCAATTCCAGCCAGCGCTTCTTGCCCCAGGTGGAGGTGCCGCTGCTGGTGATCCATGCCAAGGACGACCCGATGATTCCCGTGGGACCGTACGAGCTCATCGATTGGGAGGCGTTGCCCACGGTGGACCTCATCCTCACCGAGCATGGTGGCCATGTCGGTTTCCACGGGCAGGGTCAAGTGCCGTGGTACGTGCCGGTGATCGTGGACTTCCTGACCCGGGTCAGCCGACCTGTGACTCCAGATCCAGACGCAGATGCGCCACCAGTGACCGCAGAGCGGCCTGAGCGTTGAGGACCTCTTCACCCCAGCTCGACAGATAGGCGTACTGCCACCACCACAGAGCTTCGATCGACCGGCCTGCCTGGTAGTGCCCCAGACCGTGCAGCAGGTCGCTGACGATGCCGCTGAGATCGGACGACAGGCTCGACTCCACGATCTCCGGCGCCGGGAAATACGGGTCGTCCACCGAGTGGTAGGTGTCTGCGTGGGCGAAGACCTCCGCGAGACGCATCCGCAGGGCGTCCACCTCCGGCTCGAGGCCGTTGTCCGGCTCGTAGCGGCCCTCCGGCACGATGTCGGTGAGCGCACCCAGCCGGGCTCCGCGCGCGGCCAACTCCGCGGTGTGGATCAGTAATACGGAGATGGCCGTGTCCTGCAGGGCGCCCGCGGCGACGACCTCCACAGCCCGGATGAACTCCTGGACACCGCTGGCCAGGTCGTTGCACAGCTGCTCAGCCACGGAGTCCTCAGGGGTGGCCGCTGCGGTCAGGGCCACCTCATCGCCGGGTAGGTCACTCATCGATCCTCCTTCGTCCTGCGAATGCTCGTCCGAGCGTCACTTCGTCGGCCAGTTCAAGATCGCCCCCCATGGGTAGGCCACTGGCCAACCGTGTCACTGTCACACCGATCAACGCCAGTTGCCGTCCCAGATACGCAGCGGTGGCCTCACCCTCGGTGTTCGGGTCGGTCGCCAGGATGACCTCCGTCACCGTCCCGTCCGACAATCGTGCGAAGAGGGAAGTGATGGTCAACTGGTCTGGTCCGATGCCGCGCATGGGGTCCAGCACTCCGCCCAGCACGTGGTACTTGCCGGTGAACTCCCGCGTCCGCTCGATCGCGATGACATCCTTCGGCTCCTCCACAACGCACAGCACCGTGGGATCACGAGTGTCATCACGACAGATCCGGCACAACTCACCCTCGGCGGTGTTGTGGCACACACGACAGACGCTGAGCCGATCCTTGACGGCGAGCAGGGCGGTGGCCAGTGCCTCGACGTCCTCGCGCTCGGCCTCGAGCAGGTAGTAGGCGATGCGCTGTGCACCTTTGGGCCCGACCGCCGGGAGGCGCTGCAGGCGGTCGATCAACTCCTGGAGCGCGCCTTCGTAAGACGTCAGGTACATGCCTACTCGGCCTCGAACTCAGTGATCTTGCGGGCACCCAACTCACGCTGGAGGAGCTCGAGACCTGACTCGGCTGTCGAGACGATCGCCTCGTCGTCCTCGCTGGGCAGGTCGTCCTCGGGTTCCGGCTCGGGTGGCGGGACCTTGGACGCACTGGGTGGCGGCGCATCACCGAGGGTCATCTCAACCGTCAGGTCGAGTTTGAGCTCATCCAGAATCGCCTGCCGGACCCGCTCCGCGTGCCCGCCCTGGGTGAAGGCGGCCATGGCCCCGGAATTGGCCTGGGTCAGCGTCAGGATGCTGTTGCTCAGTGAGACGGGCCGGGTGTCGCGGACCAGCAGGAAGGCAACCCGGGAGTTCTCTCGCACACGGTCCAGGACGCGCGGCCACAGCGCCAGAACCTTGTCCAGCAGCACGTCAGTCGGGGCTTTGTCCGGAGGAACCAGACTGAGGTGTGCGGCCGGGGGGGCAGTCGCGGGGGAGGAGGGCTGGGGACGGGTCGGGGGCTGTCGCGAGCCGGAGGCTGGTGGTGGGCCCGGCGCCCGGCGCCCGCCTGCAGCCGGTGGGACCTTCGGCGTCGGTGCGTCAGGGGGTGGGCCTGCCGTGGGGGCAACCGGCCGCTGCGCTGGTGGCGCGGGGGCCGGTACCGGTGCCGCGGCAGCACGCCCCGCCACGGTCTCCAGGCGGCGCTCGAGCCGGTCCAGGCGGGCCAGTAGATCCAACTGGTCGTTCGCGCCGGCCGGCAGGCAGACCTCGGACATCAACAGCTCCAGGTGCAGCCGGGGTGCCGTCGCGCCGCGCAGTTCGCTCAACGCGTCGGACAGGGCGTCCGCGATGCGGTTGAGTTCCATCCGGCCGAAACCCTGCGCCGTCTCGTGCAGCTCGGGCAGCCGGTCCTCGGGGAGGTCCACGAGCTGCGCCGCCTTGTCCACACCCAGGACGTGCAGGACCAGCAGATCGCGGAAGCGTTCGAGCAGGTCGGTGACGAATCGGCGGGGGTCATGGCCGGAATCCACCACGTCACCGATCCGCACGAACAGCCGGGCCACGTCTCCGGCCGCGATGGCCAGCGTCACATCATCGAGCAGCGAGGCGTCGGTGACACCGAGTTGCTGCACGGCGGTCTCGTAGGTCAGACCGTCTGGGCCCGTCCCGGAGACAAGTTGTCCCAGGATGGACATGGAGTCCCGGACGCTGCCCTCTCCGGCCCGGGCGACCAGGGCCAGCGCCGCAGGCTCGGCTGGAACGCCCTCAGCGGCGCACACGCCGGCGAGGTGTTTGGCCAAGGTGCGGGCCGGGACGAGGCGGAAAGCGTAATGGTGGGTCCGAGAACGGATCGTCCCGATGATCTTGTCCGGCTCCGTCGTCGCGAAGACGAATCGGACATGCTCCGGAGGTTCCTCGATCAGCTTGAGCAGGGCATTGGCGGCGCCGGGCCCCAGCTGATGGGCCTCGTCGATGATGTAGATCTTGTACCGGCTCTGCGCGGGGACGAACATGGCGCGCTCTCGCAGTTCCCGGGCATCATCGACCAGGCCATGGGTGGCAGCATCCATCTCGATCACGTCGAGGCTGCCCGACCCGTTGGGGGCCAAGGCGACACACGAGTCACATTCCCCACACGGCTCGCACGTCGGCCCCTTCTCGCAGTTGAGACTCCGGGCGAGGATACGAGCGCTGGACGTCTTGCCGCACCCGCGCGGACCGGAGAACAGGTAGGCGTGATGCACGCGGTCGCTGTCGATGGCGCGCTTCAAGGGCTCCGTGACGTGCTCTTGTCCTATGACGTCATCGAAGCGGCCTGGTCGGTACTTCCGGTAGAGGGCGAGTGCCACTGCCCCAGACTACGGCGCGGGTCGGACAGGCGAGCACGGTTCTCCCCAGTCGCCGCCCAAATGATCGTCTTCCCCTGCCCGAAAGGGTTGAGCGACGAGCGCCACCCCTCGTCCATCCCGTGCTGCGTGCGAGGCGCGCCGGGCCTTGATGTGTCGTCCTGAGGTTTGTGGGTTGTGCTCGTGTCTGTCCACAGTACTTGTTGGGCGGACTGTTTTGTCGTACGTGCGTTCTACCATTGGGGTATGGATCAATTGATGGTTGCGGCGTGGGAGGCGATGCTGCCCGACGGTGACCCGCTCGAGGTGGCGAAGGCCGCGGAGGCGATGATCGGGTTCATCCACGCCCAACAGCTGGTGGCGTTGCATCAGGTGTACCA